>JBILPP010000065.1:0-7679 GCA_044373765.1 Bacteroidia bacterium | reverse complement strand
GTGATATTGCTTACGTATGGTTGGTTTTGTAATTACCCCTGAATCGTAAGCAATATCACTTAACCTAAATATAAAAATAAACTTCATAATTTATAAAATTTAACATGGCAGGAAATACATACGGACAACTTTTTCGCATCACTACTTTTGGTGAAAGTCATGGACCTGCTTTGGGTGTTGTTATTGATGGTTGCCCTAGTAATTTAAGTATTGATTTAGATTTTATTCAGTCCGAATTAAATAAGCGCAAACCAGGACAAAGCGCAATTACCACAGCAAGAAAAGAAGACGAATCGTTTGAAATTTTATCAGGCGTATTTGAAGGGAAAACTACTGGAGCACCCATTTGCATGATGGTGCGCAACAAAGATCAACGCAGCCAAGATTATTCGCATTTAAAAGATATTTTTCGCCCATCGCACGCTGATTATACCTATCAAACCAAATATGGCATGCGAGATTACCGTGGTGGAGGACGATCATCAGCTCGTGAGACTGTAGCTCGTGTTTTAGCGGGTGCAGTTGCTAAATTATTTTTAGCACAACAAAACATACAAATCAATGCTTATGTTAGCCAGGTTGGGCCGGTTAAATTAGTAACCACCCCTGTGCAAATTGATGTTTCAAACATAGAAAAAAGTTTGGTGCGTTGCCCGGATGAAACGGTATCAAATCAAATGATAGATTTGATTACCGAAACCGGTAAAAAAGGTGATAGTGTGGGTGGTGCAATTACTTGTTTGATTAAAAATGTACCGGCAGGATTAGGCGAACCTGTGTTTGATAAACTACATGCCGAATTAGGTAAAGCCATATTAAGCATCAATGCTTGTAAAGGTTTTGAAATAGGCAGTGGTTTTGATGCGGCACAATCTTTTGGCAGTGCGCATAACGATGAGTTTTTTGTAAAAGATAATGCCATTCATACCCGAACCAATAACAGTGGTGGTGTGCAAGGTGGCATAAGTAACGGAGAGCTTGTTTATTTCCGTTGTGCATTTAAACCTGTGGCCACGATTAGAAGCGAACAACAAACCATAACAAACCAAGGAGAAGAAGTTACCTTGGCAGCAAGCGGAAGGCACGACCCCTGTGTGGTACCACGCGCTGTACCTATTGTAGAAGCCATGGCAGCATTGGTGCTAGCTGATTTTGTATTGAGAAATAATGCCATAAATTGATAAGAAAAACTTATAGCTAAGTCTAACCTTATTTAATTCATATCAAAGCCCTGTATACCAATACCCATAATGTAAAAGTTTGGTAAGTTGATAAGTGCCATGCCACTATTTTTAAATATTTTAGTTCTATCTTGCAGATTGAATTACAACAAAAGCTGATTAAACTATTTAAATGAAAAAAATCTTATTAGCAAGCATCCTCTCATTAGCACTTATAAATACACAAGCTCAAGAGATTATTCCTTGTGCAACTGACCAAGTTCATTACCAAATGAAACAAGCCAATCCTTCATTGGCTGTGGAAGAAGAAAGAGGTAACCAAGAAGCAAGCAAAATTGCCGATGCTTTATTGGTCAATAGAAACTTTGCCAAGCAAGGCAATGTAAAATACATTCCGGTTGTATTTCATGTAATACACAACGGTGGTTCAGAGAACATCACCCAAGCACAAATCATGGATCAAATGCGTATTTTGAATGAAGATTTTCGCAAAAAAGCCGGAACTAATGGAGATAAAAGCAGCAACCTTAATGCGACTGATATGGAGTTTGAATTTAGGTTGGCACAAGTTGACCCAAATGGTATTCGTCATGATGGTATCAACCGCATACAAAGCACTGCCACAGAAAATGCGAGCGATAATGTAAAAGCATTAAGTAGGTGGAATAGTACTAAATACCTGAATATTTGGGTTGTAAAAAGTATCAGCCTCGGAGGTTCAGGTGGTGGAACTGTTCTAGGTTATGCGCAATTTCCTTTTTACATGTCATTTTCACCCAATAACGATGGTATTGTAATTCGTGCCGATTATGTGGGAAGCATACAATCAGGTAATTCAAGCCATATGGGCCGCACCTTAACACACGAAGTTGGACATTGGGTGGGTTTGTACCACCCCTTTCAAGATGGTTGCACAGGCCAAACTGCATCAGACTGCTCATCAAAAGGTGATCGTGTTTGTGACACACCACCTGTATCTGAAGCGAATTATGGTTCGGTGTGTGATGCAACATTAAACTCATGTACAGGCGATAATCCGGATTTGCCAGATATGATTAATAATTACATGGATTATTTAGATGGAAAATGTGCCAATACTTATACACTTGGTCAGAAGGCAAGAGCTATTGCTGAAATGAGTTTGTATAGAAGTGTCATATATTCTAATACCAACCTAGCAGCAGCAGGAATTTTAACAGATGGCAGTTATGCAACAGTAGCTCAATCCAATATTAAAGCACCATATAGCTATGGATTTGAAGACGTAAACATTACCGCGGCAGGATGGCGCATACAAAACTTACAAAATGGAGCAAACGGATGGAAAATAGATAACGTAGGATATAGCGGAACAAAAAGTATAGCGTTTCGTAACTATAATTATACAGCTACTACTCACTCCCGAGATGAATTTAACTCTCCATTAATTGACATTTCTACATTAGCTAACCCGGTATTAAAAGTACGTGTGGCAAATGCGCGAAAAAATTCTGGTGATGTTTTAGAAATTGGAATCAGTGGTGATTTTGGCAGAACTGAAACTAAAATATATTCGGCAACACCATCATTAAGCATGGCAACAACAGAATTGGTTCCAACCGAAACATCGCAATGGACAACACTAACTTTTGACTTAACACCATACCGCAACATGACCAATGCACGCATACGTTTTGAGTTAAGAAATTTAAGAGGTAACAACACCTTTATTGATGATTTCTCAATCACATCATCAACAGGATTATTGGATAATTTAAAACAAGAAATGGCATTTAATGTATATCCTAATCCTATGGAAGGCTCTGCTTATGCCCAGTTTGAGTTAAAACAAACACAACACATTGAAATTAATATTTGTGATGTAACAGGGCGCAAAGTAAGCACCATGCAACTAGGCGAAATGCAAGCTGGTATGCATAGCTTGGCCATTAACCGGAGTGATTTAAAAGCAGGTATTTACCTGATAAATGTTACCACGCAAAATGGAACATTTGCGCACAAACTTGTTGTAAACTAAAAAAAATTGTAACGTGCGTACCGAAACAGTGAGCTTTTACTCACTGTTTTTTGTTTTTATATAAGTTAGTAATATTGCCGTATGACAAAGAACCTTGTGATAGTTGAGTCGCCTGCAAAGGCAAAAACCATAGAGAAATTTTTAGGTAAAGACTTTACCGTAAAAAGCTGTTATGGCCATATACGTGATTTGGCAAAAGGTGACGAAGCCATCAGAATTGATAAGAATTTCGAACCTCAATATGAAGTACCTGCAGAGAAAAAAGCAGTAGTAAGTGAATTAAAAAAACTAGCCGCGCAAAGTGATATGGTTTGGTTAGCATCCGATGAGGACCGTGAGGGAGAAGCCATTTCTTGGCATCTAAGCGAGGTGCTAAAATTAACACCAGAAAACACCAAGCGTATAGTTTTTCATGAAATTACTAAGCCTGCTATTTTACGTGCAATTGAAAATCCTCGTGGTATAGATTATAACCTAGTAAATGCTCAACAAGCAAGAAGGGTATTAGATAGGTTAGTAGGTTTTGAATTATCGCCAGTACTTTGGAAAAAAATAAAAGGTAATTTAAGTGCCGGGCGTGTTCAATCCGTTGCGGTTAGGTTGATAGTAGAGCGTGAAAGAGAAATTAACAACTTTAGCCATTCTTCTGCTTTTAAAATAGTTGCACACTTTAATGTAAGTGGCAAACAAATGGATGCAGAATTATCAAAACGTTTTGATAAGGAGGCTGATGCAATGGCGTTTTTGCAAAAATGTATTAATGCCGATTTTACCATTAATAATTTAGAGGTTAAACCAGCAGAAAAATCACCTGCTCCACCCTTTACCACATCAACACTTCAACAAGAAGCAAGTAGGAAACTAGGATATGGTGTAAGTACCACCATGAGTATAGCACAAAAACTATACGAACATGGATTCATTACCTACATGCGTACAGACAGTGTAAACTTAAGTGAGCTAGCCATAGGTGCGGCCAAAGATTACATTACCAAAAACTTTGGTGCACAATACAGCAATCCTAAACGTTATACTACTAAAAACGATAGTGCCCAAGAGGCTCACGAGGCCATACGTCCTACCTATTTTGAAAACGTGGATATTGATGGTACCCCTCAAGAAAAAAGACTATACGATTTAATTTACAAACGCGCTATCGCCTCGCAAATGAGCAAAGCGCAAATAGAACGTACCATTGCACAAATTGGAGTAAGTACTTTACCCGATACCTTAACTGCAACAGGTGAAGTATTAAAGTTTGACGGTTTCTTAAAAGTATACTTAGAGAGTACTGATGATGAAACGGAAAACGAAAACAGTAAAATGCTACCTCCGTTAAAGGTTGGTGAGAAACTTTCACTAATTAACATGGATGCTGCCGAGAGGTACACACGTCCTGCGCCAAGATACACAGAGGCTAGCTTGGTAAAGAAACTCGAAGAACTAGGCATTGGCCGTCCATCAACCTATGCACCAACAATTAGTACCATACAAAAACGTGGTTATGTGGTAAAAGAAGATCGTGACGGGAAAGACCGCAACTTTACTACCTTGACTTTAGAAAAAGGCGATATTAAACGTGAAGTAAAAGCAGAAAAATACGGAAGTGAAAAAGCAAAACTTTTCCCTAGTGATATTGGAATGATTGTAACTGACTTTTTATCGAAACATTTTGATAAAATTATGGATTACAACTTTACAGCTAATGTAGAAAAAGAGTTTGATGAGATTGCTCGCGGCCAGATACAATGGAATACAATGATTGCCGATTTCTACAAACCATTTCATGAAGATGTAGAAAAAACAACTGAAACAGCAGAGCGTCAAAGTGGCGAACGTACACTGGGTGTTGATCCGTTAACAGGTAAAAACATCTACGCTAAAGTGGGTAAATTTGGACCTTATGTACAATTAGGCGAGGCTACCGAAGAGGAAAAGCCGCAATACGGTAAGTTATTACAAAGTCAGCGTATCGATTCTATATCATTGGAAGAAGCGCTAGAATTATTTAAATTACCCCGTACCCTTGGCGAATATCTAGGCAAGGAAGTATCAGTAAATGTAGGCCGTTATGGGCCATACGTTAAGTGGGGAGATGATTTTATATCTTTGCCCAAAGGCGAAGAATTAATGGAAGTTGATTTAGCACGTGTTGCCGAAGTAATTAACGCCAAACAAACAGCAGATGCTCCAGTTGGTACTTTTAAAAATAAACCCATTACAAAAGGCAAAGGTCGCTTTGGTCCATTTATTAAATGGAACGATTTGTACATAAACGTACCACGTAATTATGATTTTGATGAACTTACCCAACCACAAATGGATGAGTTGATTGGTAAGAAAATAGACAAAGAAGCCAATCGTTTTATACAACAATGGGATGATGAAAAGATTGCCCTTGAAAACGGCAGATGGGGGCCTTTTATACGCTTTGGTAAAAAGATGATTAAGATAGCACGCAAGAAAGATGGCGAAAAATATACTGCCGAAGACCTTGCCAGCATTACTTTAGATGAAGTGAAAAAACTAATTGAAATAGAAGAACCAGACGCATTTGCAAAAAAGGCACCTAAAAAAACGGCTGCTAAAAAAACAGCAGCAAAGAAAACAGTTGCAAAAAAAACGGCCAAAAAATAGCTACCCCAAATAAAGCATGATGAACGAAAGGGAAATTCATTCGTTAATAGCTTTGCTTGATGATGATGACCAAGAGGTACTTGACCATGTGGAAAGTAAACTTTTATCATTAGGCAAAGAAGCTATTCCAATTTTGGAAAGCGAGTGGAGTAAACTGCAAAATACAACCCAACAAAATAGGCTTATACAAGTAGTTCACCGCATACAGTATACCGAATTGTTAAAGGAATTTGGGGATTGGTACAGCTCAACAGAACAAGATCTGCTAACAGGTATTTGCTTGATTGCTCGTTATCAGTATCCTGATTTAAACGCACAAGATATTGTTAACCAAATAGATAAAATCCGTTTAGATATTTGGCTCGATATGCACCATGATTTAAGTCCGTATGAAAAAGTACGCATTATAAATAGTGTTGTATACCACGAATTAGGATTTAAAGGCAACATAGATAATTACCACGCGCCCGAAAATTCTTTTATAAATGTTGTTTTAGAAACTAGAAAAGGCAACCCCATTATGATGGCGGTTATTTATATTTTGTTAGGACAAAGGCTACACCTGCCCATTTTTGGAGTAAACCTACCTCAACATTTTGTTTGCGCATATAAAGAAGAGAACAAACAACTGCTACTTAACGATCCATTTAATTTAAAAACACAACACGACTACCGCGAAGGACGTGTATTGTTTTACATCAATGCATTTAATAATGGCGCGGTATTCAGCAAAGCCAACCTTGAGCAGTTTTTAAGGCAAATTAAATTTGAGCCACAACCAGATTATTTTGAAGCCTGCGGTAATTTATCAATCATTAAAAGAATACTGCGTAATTTGGTGGTAGCTTACGAAAAACAAAAAGATACCGACAAGGCAAATGAGGTGAAAGAATTGCTTCTTGCTATTGGTGAAACTTACTTTAGCTATAACGAAGAGGCACCGCCAGAAGAAGAAGATTAAACAATTTAACTTAGTATTGTCTATTATAAGATCTACTACATTGTATTCTGTTAGATTACCTTTATTCTGTTTTTACTGCATTTGGATTTAATCGCTTCACCACATTTATTCAATCATAAACGTAGCTCATTTCTTGCTCAGGATTAAGGGTTATCGCCTTGTTCATTAACCTACTCAACTTAATCTTCCCAACATTAAACTCTTTTTCGTACTTTCGCGCCCTCAAATTTGTAAGGCTCCATGTTATCAGTATCTAATTTAAGTTTGCGCTATGGTAAGCGCGTGTTGTTTGATGAAGTGAATATTAAATTTGCACCAGGCAACTGCTATGGTGTGATTGGCGCAAACGGTGCAGGAAAATCTACCTTGTTAAAAATCATGTCGGGCGAAATTGAACCCACCACTGGTAACGTATCTATGACGCCCGGTGAACGCATGAGTGTGCTTTCTCAAAACCACTTTGCTTTTGATAACTACCCAGTATTGCAAACCGTAATTATGGGTAACAAAAAACTTTTAGAAATAATGCTGGAAAAAGATGCATTATACGCAAAGGCTGATTTTACTGATGCTGATGGTGAACGAGCAGGTGTTTTGGAAGGTATTTTTGCCGATATGGAAGGTTGGAATGCAGAAAGTGATGCCGCTGAATTATTAAGTAGCCTAGGTGTAAATGAGGAATTACATAGCATGTTAATGAGCGAGCTAAGCGGTAAAGAAAAGGTACGTGTATTATTGGCTCAAGCGTTATTTGGTAATCCTGATATTTTATTATTAGATGAACCGACCAACGATTTAGACGTAGAAACAATTGGGTGGTTAGAAAACTTTTTAGCCGATTTTCAAAATACGGTTATCGTAGTAAGCCATGACAGGCATTTTT
>JBILPP010000064.1:0-7724 GCA_044373765.1 Bacteroidia bacterium | reverse complement strand
GAAATAGTTGCAGAAAATCAAAATTTGTAGTACTATTGCACCTCTATAAAAGGTCCTATAGCTCATTCGGTTAGAGCAACTGACTCATAATCAGTAGGTGCTTGGTTCGATTCCAAGTGGGACCACTATAATTAAAAGACTTCACAGTAATGTGAGGTCTTTTTTGTTTATACAATCCCAAATTTAGTAAAAAATATTATTAACTGGAAATTTAGAGGCAGTTAATTGGCAGTTAATTTGTTTTTTCTATTTACCCTATCATTATTTTCAATTATAAAATCAATAGCATCATAAATTTTTATAAATTGCTGTAAATTTAATATGTAATTCAAAGAAAAGATTTTAAAATACAAAATATGGTGCCTAATGAACAAAACAAAAATGGCTTATTGAGCACAAGTGTTTCATATGAAATTGTAAAAGCAAGACTTAATATCAATTTCAAACAACTGCAGTGCCCTCAGTGTGACTTGCAATCTGATAATTTAAATTGGTTTGAATTTCGCACTCCTGATGCTTCTTGGAGACATTTAGCTGGGAGACAAGGTTTTTGTTCAGAATGTCCTGTGTGCAATATAGAGGTACAATATATTGTCACCAAAATGAGTTAAAATAAAACACAATTGCAATAAGAATAGTTTGCTACTATTTGCTTGTGAAACTTAAGAAAAATAACAATAAAAGAAGTGCAGTACCCTACAGCAGTATGCGAATATGGCTGTTTTAGTCTTGATCTATTTTATCACTTTTTATTTTTTATTACTGGTTTAAATTCAGAATTATCATTTTTTTCATAAATGTAAGTAGTGTTTTCAAATACTACACCTTGTTCCATTGTTCCATAATTATCCGCACCATGTAGAAAACTATTTTTTGAAGGAACTTTAGGGTTGATATCTTTTTTAACAATTGAAATATCTTGAACTTCCCATAGTGAATTAACATTTTCAGTATGATTTTTATTCTCATCAACCACTTGGTTTTCATTACTGAAAGACATGATAATTACAATAATTGTAGAAATAAGAAGAGTTAAAAAAAAGGTCTCTATTTCTACAAATTCAGTTCTTCCAGCCTTTGTTAGTCTTCCTATTTCAATAAGAATAATAACTTGATTTATAAAAAAATAGGACATAAAATAGACAAATACAACACCCTCCACTTTCCAAAAAAATGATTTTATTTTCAATAGAAAATACTTTTTTAACATCAAAGAAGCTGTTATTATTCCTCCTAAATGGACAATCGTGATTCTGATAGCAAATTTTGCCTGATAGTATTCATTGAAAACCACTAACATGGAAATTAAAACACTTAATACACAAACTATGACCACTTTCTGAATGGAGGAAAATTGTTTCTGAAGGAGTTTTATAATTTTATTCATATGGTAGTATTTATTTTATAATAATTTATAATTTTATGGTTGTGATAGTACATACCGCAATAACAATTGTTGAGTAAATGGTGTACATTTTTCCTTTTATAGGATTTAGAAGTTAAATGTAATCATAATTCATTTCTTTTATTATTTTATATTTTTTTAATCAGTAAATGTATTTGGATACTTGCCAAAGTTGAAGCAAGGAATGAGATATAGTAATTTACAGGAAACGCTTTCCTAATTGAGAGGGTTGGAAATATACAAATGAACTGCATTAATAGGAAAAGTATATTTAAGTTAACCCTTGTGATAAAAGCACTATTTTTTCATTGTTATCCTTCAACCCCAAAATCTACTTTCCTTTATTTAAACTTAACTAAAAGTGTTGTGAGCAATTTGTACTTTGGAATTCTTCCATGTAACAATTAATCTTATATTCTTAATAAAGGAGAAACTGCTTTTGTAGAGGGTAAATAAATATTAAAATTTATCTTCTTTTGGTTCAGAACTAATTTGGGAAGAATTAAAAGATAAAAAAATGAGTAAGATCATTGCTCAACTCAATGAAGTAAATCTATTTGAAAAAGAGGATTGGCATAAAATGAGTAATTTTCTAATAAATAATTTACCTCTTTTTGAACTTGCTTTTAATCCACTTATTAATGATTTAAAAAGTAATAAATAGGGATTAATCAGTGTTTAGAAATTAGGTTTTTACTTTATTAAAAGAATAAATATTAATTAATTGTTTTTCAGAGATTTATAATTTAATTATGAATAATTTTATTCAAAAATTTGTTTATTTTGAATAATTTTATGTATTTTTGTATAAAAATTTGAAATGGGAACAATAAAAAAAGAATATAAAGACACAAAAATTGCCCCTAATATTAATGAGCTTGTTGATCCAGAAACGGGTGAAACATTTGACCTAAAAAATAGTAATGTAATTATTAGAACGGAAACTGGCAATTTCTCAATAAACTCTTCTTCTTATGTTTATTTAGATACTTATAAACTGTCAATTTTATTAAAAAATGGCATAAAACAAGTAGATTTGGCATTGTTAATTACGCTTTCAAGTAATTTATACTACTACAATAATGCAGGGTATAATATCTGCATGGATGGTGACAATCCCCATACAGCAAAATCAATTGGACTTTTGATTAATAATCGCGAACAGCCAACTAGAACCAAATTGAAAAGTTTAATAGATATGGGGTTATTATATCAAGGAAAAATTAAGGAAAAAAAGGGATGGGGAAAGGTTTATGTAGTAAACCCGCACTTAGTAAGGAAAGGCAAGTCTATAAAAAAGTTTTTAGGTGAAATTTTTAATGATATTTATTAATTATAAAATTTACTTAATGTAAATATCAAAACTTAAAATGGGGCTTTAATGTCTATATCACTTGTTGGAAATGAAGAGCCCACAAAATCAAAAGAAGTGTCTTCTGGGGCTAACACTTCATCAACGTAGTCTCTTTTATTTACATCCTCTTTCCATTTTTCTAATCTCTCCTCACTCCAAAACTCATCTGGTAAAATTATATCTGATTTATATTCTTCTAATGAACCTGAAGCCTTAAAATAATAGGTGATATTTGGCTCCAGCGAATCAATAGAAATTGGGTCATACCCTACTGAATTAATAAGGTGATTTATTAGTGTGTTTCTCTCTTTTAATGAATTAGTATATATAGTAAAATAAATTTGGGGTTGCTCTTTAATTTTCCAGCCATTTGTAAACTCAATTTCTTTAATAAAAAATCTTCTTGAGGGTTTAGAACTAGACTTTAAATAGTCTAAAAAATCAGCTGTATTGGCAAATTTTTTCTTTAACCTTCTAATAGGGTATTTAGTGTTTTTTGAAGCTCTAAACTCACTATATTGTTGATGATAAATTACTGTATTAAGAATTTCCAATTTTTTAAAGTGCATTAAAAACCATAAATTCTCGGCAGTATTACTTATCCCCAACCTAAAACTTTTTTGGTTTGATAATAACTCAATATTTGTAATAAGTTGGTTCATTCTAAATTATTTATGTTTTAAACGCTGTAGGTTTACTTCCTATCTGCCCCCCAGCTAATTTTGAAAGATGCTTCTCCCCCTCTGTAGTGAGTAGAAATAGTTAAAATCATTGAAAAACAGGAAATTTATTATCTTAATCTCCTTATTATATATATAGCTAACGTGGGTTCAACTTAATATGTTTAATACTTCTCCCTAATGATATAGTATCCTTTGTTTCATCATTTTCAACAAGGGTAATAATTGAATCCATTTCAAAAACTATAGAGTTTTTAACAAGCTTTAGTTTGCCTTTTCTTCTAATCCAATTGTAATTACTTGCTTTGTCCTTAATTTGAATTTCTTTACTAATATTTAATTCTTTAAAGTAAAGGGTGTCTAAAAAAGCAGTATCCTCTAATGACCATAAGACAAAAGTTTTGTAATTATCTCCTCCATTATTCATTTCACAGCTAGTAAATAAATATTGTTTGTCTAAATGCATTAGTAATTTATACTCTGGAGTATGCCCAAACTGACAATCATAAATAGTATCTACCAAATCCCCTTTCTTTACAACTAATTTACCAGGAGTGCCTCTCCAACTTGGAGATACTTCAATTGGTGTGATTGAGACCTCTTTGTTGCAGGAAAATAATGTAATTAAAAAGAAAATGTAAATGGTATTTTTCATAAAATTAATAAATTAATTAAAGCATTTCTTAATTTAAATAATCCTCTATCTTTATTGTTGGAAAATTAAAAAAATCCCAATCATCCTCATCTATTCCTACAGAATAAATTAAGGTGGTGTAATCATCCAACCCGAGAGAATTTTTTACAAAATGCAAAGTGCTTACTTCAATTATCTCATTTTTCAAATTGCAGATCCAGACCATTTCATTGCTATCAATTATTATTTTATTTTTCAAAGGATTAATAAACACTAATTTAAATAATTCACTGTTTATTCTTCCACCACCATAACCTTCTTGAGCTTCTTGGTCGGCTTGTTCATCACTAAACTTATAAATATTAAACCTACCATTGATTAAATCATTCAATGATTTATCATTGATGTTGATTTCAAATTCAAAACATTTAGATGATAAATATGATTTTAAAAAAATTAATAAATCTTTAATAATTCTATCATTTAGTATAATTTTTGGATCATCTTTCCAAATATTTTCTTCAATGTCAACTAGTGTTTTGGGCATCAAAACAGAAGTTCCTGAATTAATCAAAAATTTTATTACATAATAAAAATAATAAATCAAATGCTCAACCTCTCCTTCCTTAGTAATGTTAAAAAAAGGATAAAAACTTTGCAAAAACTGAAGTTTATTTCTTTGTTGCACAAATATTTTGTCAACTATTAATGAAGCCTCTATTTGTATGGAAATGTTGATTCCTTTTAGGCCACCTTGGACTGATATTTTCTTTTGACTATTAGAATAAATTTGATTACTTGAAATGCTGTCTTTTTTAACTGAAAGATATTCATGAATAATAATTTTTAGAGATACTAATTTCCAAAAACATCTTGATGTAGCTCTAATATCATCTAAGGCGTCATGAGCATTAAATGTTTCATTAAATAGAATGTCATATAACTCCTCAAGCTTTGGCCATTTATAACCATATGGACTGGATATTTTGCAAAAGTCTGTAGATACTATTTGAGTGCAAATATGCTCTTTGACTTTTAAGCTATTCTCAAGACTGTTTCTTAAAAGCTCTGATCCCATAATGTTATAATCATAACTGTAATTGTGGGCCACCAATAAACCACAGCTTTTAACTGAAGATGAAAAAACCTTTAAAATAGTTAATAAATCTTCACCCTTTTCTAATGCTTTTTCTGTGGTTATCCTGTGCACGGCACTAGCTTCTAAGGGGATTATAAATCCAACTGGCTTTATAATATACTCATACTCTTCTAATAAATCACCTTCAATATTGTAGACCTGCCAAGCTATTTGAACTAGTCTTGGCCAATTATCTAACTGCTCTACTGGAGCTTTCCAGTCTTTTGGCAATCCAGTGGTTTCAGTATCAAAAAATAATATTCTCATAAATTTTTATTAAAAAAAAAGATATGTAAAATTGAAACTATAATTTGACAATTCAAAATTTTAAATCATAGGCATATCCTCCACTTTTAACTCAGAAACTTCTAAACCTCTGATGTAGATTAACTTATATTTCTTATATTTGGGCATGAAAAAACTTCTATTACTATTAGCTTTATTAATCTTCACTTGTTCTCCTTTTTGTAGTTATTCACAAAATGCATTTGTTGACATTGAAACTGAAGCATACAATGAATTTAGAAAAGAGGGTGGCAGTAACCAACAATGGGCTGATTACAAGGATGAAATCATTAAAAGATATAAAAATAAATATTACTCCAAAGGCAAATCCCAGCAAGAGGCCATAAATGAACTTAACCAATCTCAGCAGGAAATGCAAATGATGAATAATGGAACTAATCATCTTTATAATCCAAACTCTCCAAAATCAAACCCTAGATACACGAATGGCACCATCATTCTTTCTAATGGACAAATGGCTTCCTTTAATTCAGGCCAAGTTTCTAACGGAATGGGGCAAACAGTCGGGTATTACAATCAGGGAATGTTTAGTGATGCCTATCAAAACTGTATTGGATATGTAAGAGGCAATAGCCTTTATAATTGTAGTGGAGGTATTATAGCCTCTATTCAAAATAATAGAGTATACTCTCAAGGGAATATAATTTATGTAATTAAAGGGGACCAATTAATTAGTGGTAATTATGTCATAGCTCAAATCTCTGGAATGGATATGAGTTCTTTGGCAGCTTATTTACTCTTCTTTAGTTAACTAGCGTCTTAATTACTTGGACGCATTAATACAGCAACTAACTAAATCATAGGCATGTCTTCCACTTTTAATTCAGAAACTTCTAATCCTCTTAAATAGGTCATACTCACTATTAAATTAGAGTGCCCCATTACCAATTGTAGCTTTTTTAATGAACCAGTCCTTTTATATACCTCTATTGCTCCTGAGTGCCTAAAAGAATAAATTGTTTGTCCTTTTGTTAATAGTTTACTTCTTTCTTTATACCTACTCCATAGCGTGTTAAAATAATCTTTGTTTTTGCTGTTTGTAGTTCCTGTAAATATATTGACTTCTGGAGCTCCTTTAATAAGATGATCTTTGATAAAGTTGGGTACTGGCACAATTCTGTTTCTGCCTGATTTATTTCTACTCCCTGATAAGTTGATATAATCTAGTTCTTTTGAAAAATCACCCCAAGTAAGCTCCCTAACCTCTCTGTGAGGTCTTAAAAGACAGCCGTAAGTCAAAAGACAGCAAAGGTGTAAGTTCTTATTAAAAGATTTAATTTCCTCAAATATTTTTTCAATATTATCAAAGGGTTTGTGCAATACTGCCTTTGCCTTTCTGCTTGAAATATCCTTCATTGGATTTCCACTCATTCCTAATGAAATAGCACTATTAATAAGAACATTAAGATGTCTTTTAATGGTATTGTGAGAAGTGCCAGAAGGGTATTTATTAAGCACCTTTGAAATAGCATCTCTATCCACAACGGCATTTTTTACTACTGCTTGAATTGAATTAAAACTAAATACCAACATGGATTTGTATTTATCAGAGTAGCCTTCATTTAATTTTTTGTCAAGAGCTCTTTTTAAATAATCCAAATCAGAAAGTTTACCACTAACAACTTCTTTAGATCTGTAGTTAGTTAATACACCCCCCTGTAATAAGTAACTGTATATTTCTGATGCCAATACCTTACCAATGGATTGTCTTTGGTCAATAGGGTAAGAATTTGGGTCTGTTGAAGAACCTATTCTTTTGCCATTGTATAATCTATACCTCTTTTCATCTATATAAAATGAAATGAAAACTTGTTGCTTTGAATCAATGTGAACTTTTGGAAATCTTAGTGTCATTTGGCAGTGTTGAGACAGTTAAACTTAATTTACTGTATAAACACGCATTCCTCCTATAGCTCATTCGGTTAGAGCAACTGACTCATAATCAGTAGGTGCTTGGTTCGATTCCAAGTGGGACCACCACAAAACCCTTGTAAGTATCAGTATTTACAAGGGTTTCTTATTAAATGTTTGAGCAAAAAGTTGAGCAAAACAGCGTGCTCAACTATTTTTTTAGGGTAATGGGTAATTTAGCCTAATACGATAAATGAGAGGGTAGCTGAACTAAAGTATAATTTCTACTTATTTTGAAGTTATAGCTAAATTGTATTCCGTTGTAGAATATCCAACCAATTTTATAAAATTATTGT
>JBILPP010000063.1:0-7741 GCA_044373765.1 Bacteroidia bacterium | reverse complement strand
AAATCTGGTTATTACCCTTATTATTGTGTTACACTTCTATTAAATAAGAATAAATGGGAAAACATTTTACTGCGCTCACTGTCTTTTTAACAATATGTTTGGTTGGCTTTTTATCAATACCAACTTATACATTTAAAGCTTCGAATAAACCACAAAACAAGGTTCCCAAAAAAGACCGAATGGACTTGGCATGGGCCCAAGAACATGAGATGACAATGGATCCTAAATTGGGTTATGTTCCGCGTGAGCGATTGCTAAAAGCGTTTGAATACAAAGAACAATTACTGAATAAAATTAAAGGAAAGGCTGCAATACCTGGAGTAAATTGGGTGGAGCGTGGACCAAGAAATTGTGGAGGAAGAACACGAGCCATTTTAATTGATTTAAATGATGCAACACGCAAAACTGTTTGGGCGGGCAGTGTAGCTGGTGGATTATGGAAAACCACAGACATTACACAAGCTTCACCAAACTGGGCAAATCAAAATGATTTTTTTGATAACATGGCCATTTCATGTATTACACAAGCAACCGGCAACCCGCAGGTGATGTTTTTTGGCACAGGTGAAGGCAATGGCAACTTGGATGCAGTGAGGGGATTAGGCATTTGGAAAAGTTTAAACGGTGGTACAACTTGGAGTCAATTGGCATCAACCAACAACAACAATTATCAATATTGCAATAGAGTATTCGCTTTAGGTAATGGTGATACGGTGTTAGCTGCAACACGTAGCGGCTTATTCCGTTCGGTAAATGGAGGAACAACCTGGGCTAGAGTACTAGGAACAGGTATATCATCAGCTGGTGGTAATGATGCAGAAGATATTGAACGCATGAACAATGGAACTTTATTTGTTACCATGAATAACGGTGGCACAAGCTCAGGAACCATCCATAAATCGTTTGATAATGGGGCAACTTGGTCAACACCTCGCACCATAAATGGATTAACAATTGCAAGAGAAATCGAGCTTGCCGTAACTGAAATTGACACCAATGTCGTTTGGGGAATCATTGAATCAGGAGGAATCATTAGATCAATAATTCGAAGCACCAATGCAGGTAATAGTTTTGATACAACATCCGCTTATCCTAATGATGCTGATGGAGGAATTCCTGATAACGATATATCTCGTACACAAGCCTGGTATGATATTTCTATTGCCGCAGACCCTAACAATGTTAATGTGTGTTTTGTAGGAGGCATAGACTTATTTAAAACCAGCAATTCGGGGGCCACTTGGCAACAAGTTTCTCATTGGTATGGAGGTTTTGGTTTCCAAGATGTACATGCAGATCAACACATAGCAATATTTGAACCAGGAAACTCCAATGTAATTTATTTTGGTAATGATGGCGGTATATATAGAAGTGCTAATGCAACTGCTGCGATTCCAAACATAAGCACGAAAGAAATTAATTACAACACCACACAGTTTTATGCTGCCGATATTCATCCTACAACCAATAATTTTTATTTAGCAGGTGCACAAGATAATGGCTCGCATAGGTTCACGCAAAGTGCGATAAACAGTACCACAGAAGTTACGGGTGGTGACGGTGCATTTTGTCACATCGACCAAAATCAACCTGCTTTCCAATTTACCTCATATGTTTATAATGCTTACTATAGAAGTACAAACGGAGGTACCAGTTTTAGCGGAAGTGGATTAACTTTTGGCACCAGAACTGGCCGGTTTATTAACCCAACTGATTATGACGATTCGTTAAACATGATGTATGCAGCATATGGTAATGGAAACTACTTAAGATGGAGCAACCCACAAACAGGTAATACAAACGCCACGATTACTGTTACTGCGCTTAACAACGTAATGGTTAGTGCGGTAAAGGTATCACCCAATATTTTAGGCCGTGTGTATTTAGGTACTGGAGGAGGAAGGGTAGTTAGGGTTGATAATGCACATACTGCAAGCGGAACAGTTGCCGGTACACACATCAATCCAACAGGATTACCGGGCGGTTATGTAAGCTGTATTGAAGTGGAAGATGGCAATGATGATCACGTAATTATTGTGTATAGTAGTTATGGGGTAAATAGTATTTGGGAAACACGTAATGGAGGTATAGGATGGACCAGTGTAGAAGGTAACTTACCAGATATGCCAATTAGATGGGCATTAATGAACCCAAATAGACCACACCAAGTGATTATTGCTACCGAATTGGGTGTATGGAGCACCGATTCTTTAAACAGCGCAGCTACAAACTGGCAACCATCCAATACTGGCTTAAGCAATACCCGCACGGATATGCTTAAACTGCGTAAGTCAGATAAAATGGTGATTGCAGCCACACACGGTAGAGGATTGTTTACGAGTGATGTTTTTGGTGTTACTAACCCGAGTGCTAATGTTAATTTCACTGCCAATAAAAAAATAACCTACATTAATGTTCCTATTCAATTTACCTCTACATCTTCGGGAGCAACCACTTATTTATGGAATTTTGGTGATGGCACAACCAGCACTGTTGCATCACCCATTAAAAATTATACCACAGCAGGCAGTTACAATGTAACACTCACCATTAATGGCGGACCTGGAACACTTACCATCAATAACTATATTAAAATTTTACCATATAGAGGTGTACCTTATCTGGCAGTTGATGGAGGTAATTTTGAAAACAACCAAAACGACTTTGGAGCAGATAACGTGAGTGGAACTCCGTTTGAATTGGGCATGTCTACCATAGCAGGGAAAAGTGGAACATTTTCTGGTACTAATGCTTGGGTAACATCACTTGCAACCAATTATATTGATAATTCAGAAGCGCAACTTTTAACACCAAATTTTAATTGCACAGCCGCAGGTAATTATACCATTAGTTTTTATACTAAATATAAAGTAGAAAACACTTATGATGGATTTAGGGTTGAATACAGCACAGATAGAGGCACTACTTGGTTACCTCTAGGAACAACAGTTGCAACAAATTGGTATGACTATGCCAACCAAGTTGCTGGCAGACCTTTCCCAATTAATCAAGCGTATTACTCTAGCGCCACAACAATGAGTTCTTATGTTCAAAAATCATTTACAACAAATGTATTTGCAGGGCAAAATCAGGTTTGTTTTCGTTTTCTGTTTAAAACGGATAATAGTGTAACCGATGTAGGTGTTGCCATTGATAATTTTGAATTAAACGGACCAGTAAATAGCGCCTTACCTGTTAGTATAGGCAATTTGCAAGCTAAAAGAATTGATGCCGAGGAAGCTATTGTTAATTGGAAAACCTATAGTGAAAAAAACAATAAAGGCTTCGAAATTTATAAAAAAGATGCAACAGAAGCTTCTTGGGTCTTGATTGGCTTTATCACTGGGAAAATAAATAGTAATGAGGCCCAGTTTTATCATTTCAATGATAAAACTGCCGGTAAGCATGCCGTTGCATATAAACTTAAGCAGCTTGATATTGATGGTGGATTTAAATGGAGTAAAGAAATTATCATCCCTCCATACCTTGAACAAGTATCAAATGAAGTGATGCATATATTGCCAATGGGTAATAAAGAATTTAAAATTAATCCTTTAACCGAGTTCAACATCACCTTGTGGTTGTATGACGGGCACGGAAGAGTCATTAAACAACTAAGTTTTGAACCTCAACAAAGGACTATTAATTTAAACGAAATTCCTGACGGCATATATTTTATTCATGCGCTATCAAAAGATGGGAAGCAGCAAGTAATCAAACTTCCAGTTTTTTAAGACAAATAAAAATAGTTTATAAATCCTCGACAATACTGTCGAGGATTTTTTTTCTTTTATATTTCAAAAACTAGCTTCAATCATATTTTCATATTAACTTGTATCTATTAAATTCGCAACTTCATTTATTATTTGTTTAACCCATCTTGCATATGGAAAACAGCAAAAAAAACTACCAGGTAATAGCCTATTACCATTACACATCTATTCCAAACCCAGAAGAATTGGTTCCGCATCATTTAGCGTTGTGTAAATCAATTGGTATTAGGGGGCGTATTTATATTGCACAAGAAGGAATAAATGGCGCCATTAGTGGAACCATTGAAAACTGCAAAAAATATATGGATCACCTTTTGGCAGACCCCATATTTAAAGGCATCGAATTTAAAATTGACGAACACCACGAACATGCATTTAACCGCATACATGTACGCTATAAAACGGAAATTGTACATTCAGGATTAAGAGATCCAAAAGAAATTGACCCAACATTAGAAACAGGTAAGCATTTGCGTGGCGATGAATTTGCCAAGTTAAAAGAGCAAGAAGATGTAGTGATCATTGATGTACGCAGCAATTATGAAACACGCTTGGGTCGTTTTAAAAACTCCATAACCCTAGATATTGAAACATTTAGGGAGTTTCCGAATAAGGTAGCTGAACTAGAAAAATATAAAGACAAGAAAGTAGTAACCGTTTGCACAGGAGGCATTAAATGTGAAAAAGCATCGGCTTACCTAATAAAACAAGGATTTAAAGATGTTTATCAATTACACAACGGCATTATTGGATACGCAAAAGATACAGGAGGAAAAGATTTTGATGGTTCATTATACGTATTTGATGGCCGCGTAAGTATACCAATTAATAACGTAAACCCAACTGCAATTGCCAACTGCAAAAAGTGTGGCACACCAACATTACGTAATTTAAATTGTGCCAATGTGGAGTGTAACGAGCAATATAATATGTGCGAAACCTGCAGTGATGAAATGCAAGGTGCATGCAGCGAACCCTGTTTAAACCACCCGCGTAAACGCCCATACAACGGAACCGGTTATTACACCCGTCAAGCTTTGGAACAACTTTAACAAAGTTTAAACAGCAAATTTTTACAAGCGTTTACTTATTAGCATTTATAAGATTTTGCTTTATGATGCACCAATTTGGTATTTAATAATTATTTTCATGTAGTGTGTTACTTTCGTTATTAACGTATACACTTCGGTACATTTTTATAAATATTATAAAATAGGATAACATTAACGGCCCAAATATTAAGCCCGGAATACCAAAAAGGTTTAAACCTAAAATCACTCCAAAAACTGTAATTAAGGGGTGTACATCCGCAAACTTCTTTTGTATGGTAAAACGCGCAATATTATCTATATTAATAACAACAATTGCACCGTAAGCAATTAAACCTAGGCCCATCCATAAACTATTTGTAGCCATTAAAATAATTGCCGCAGGTGCCCACACCAAGGTACTACCTGCTATTGGAATAATGGATGCGAAAGCTGTTATTACTGCCCAAAAGATAGGTTCATCCATACCAAAAATCCAATACCCAATACCTGCAGCTGTACCCTGTATGGTAGCAATTAGGGGCACACCAATAGAATTTGATAAGGTTTGAGATTCTAGCTCACCCGACAATAATTTGATGTTTGCATGATTAAAAGGCAAATAATTATTCACCTCTGCTTGCATGTTTTTTCTTTGCACCAACATATAATACAACATAAAATACATCATACCTATATTACCCAACAACACAAATAATTTACTAATAAAGGAAGGGATAATCTGTCCTATTTTTTGTTGAAGGGTTAAAATTAGTTCGGGGGAAAACAATTGTCTGCCGGTTAGTGCAAGCATTTTTGAATCTAATACTTTCAGCGGATCAATAATTGTTTCGGGCCGTGAAACAATTTGAATGATTTTACTGTACAGCAAATTACTGAGGGTAATTACCGGAACCAAAACAATAATAAACGACAACAGTATAATTAAGATTGCACTGGTTGAAGGCCTCCATCCGTGCTTATCAACCATGTAGTTCATCATTCGCCTGAACAACACAAAAAATATGAGAGCACCTAAAAACGAAGTAATAAAATCGCTAAGTAGGTATACAATAAATAAACCAAATGCATTTAGCGCCAAATAGGCAATGGTGCGTTTATTAAACTGGATATGATTACTCATGGCTTTAAATTATTACAGCAGCAAAGTACACAAAATTGCACAAAAAAAAGCAGCCCCGAGATCGGGACTGCTTTCACATATTATTTAATTACTGATATAATTATTCAGTAACAGTTAATTTTTTAGTAGTGCTTGTGCCATCAACAGAAACGTTAACGAAGTAAACACCTGCTTTAATATTGCTTAAATTTAAGTTAACATTATTGCTACCAGCTGCTAATTTACCTGGGTTAACTGTAGCAACAGTTTGACCTAATAAGTTAGTAACAGTTACAGCAACATTACCTGCTTGCTTTAAGTTGAAACCAACATTTGTACTACCGTTTGCAGGGTTTGGATATACACTGCTAATAGCAACTAAATCGTTTTCGGTAACACCTACGTTTAAGCTGGTTAAATGGAAAGCTGTTTCCAAAAATAAATCAGCTGAAAATGCATGACCTACAAGGTAATTACCAGCCCAACTTGCATTTTGACCATATGCATTCCATTGAGGTTGGAACTGGCAAGAATTAAAGTAAGTAGGGTTTGTATAAGTAACACCACTGGTTGCTTCATTGTAGTAGTATAATGTGCCAAAGGTATTTGCGCGTCTTGAAGTATTTGGGGTTACAGCAGGATCTTTTTGATAAACAATAACCGCAGTATCTCCATTTAACACCGCTTTAACACCAGATTTAAATGTAGCAGTAAAGCCTATCAAGTTACCTTGTGTAACAGCAATACTTGGAGCTGGAACCTGAGCAAATTTACTTCCGAACAACGTTTCATTTGAACTTGATGATGTGGTATCGAAAGGTGAATTGCTTCTGTCGTTACCAAGTAAGAAGGTATCAATTTTAACCAAATCAGTAGGCATCAAAGTTGCACTGTTCCACTTCACTAAGCTTACTTTATCCATTGCTCCACCTGTGAAATTTGTTTTTCTGATGTTTGCGTTTGCAAAGTATGCAACGAATACCGTATCGATAACTTCTTCTTTAATACCATTTGTATCGTTGTCAGTGCTATCTGCATTTCTCAAATAAACATATTGAAAGAAGATTGAATCTAGTGTATACGGATTGAATTGAGATAATCTGATACCAGGGTTTTCGGTATTTTCGATTAAATCATCTTTAGGATCCAAAACATGCCCGAAACTTTGGAACGAAGCACGACTTATAGATCCATCTTCTCTAACCAACTTAAAGTTTGAATCAGCTGTAACGAAAGTTACAGATCTTTTCAATACCGCACCTAATGGACTTTGACCACCTTGAAATTCAGTGATAAAATTAAGTGGTTGATACCAATCTTGAACAACAGCTTTTTTTGCTTTTGTACTGCTTGAGTTAACATTTGCAGTATTTACAACCACTGGAATTGATTTTACACGTAAATCTACGTTACCTTCTTTAACTGGAGCTGTGCTGTTGCCCATTTGAGCAAATGCAAAACCAGCTGTAAGAAGCATTGATGCGCTTAGTAATAGCTTTTTCATAATAATTATTTTCAGTTATGTTAATTTTAAAATCCTAAATTTTTTGACAAAACTAATCTTTTTTAGATTTTATCAAAGTAAAGACGCATAGATACAAAAAAAAGTTGCAGCAAGACGCAACCTTGCTTATTTTTCGATCCACTTATCATCTTCCTTAATCAATCCAATTAATTCTTTTACCGCTGTTTCTTTCTCAATCCCTTTTTTAACCACCTCTTTACCACGGTAAAGTGTAATTTTACCCACGCCACTGCCAACGTAACCATAGTCGGCATCGGCCATTTCTCCCGGACCGTTAACAATACAGCCCATA
>JBILPP010000062.1:0-7764 GCA_044373765.1 Bacteroidia bacterium | reverse complement strand
GTTGATAATGAAGTGTTAGTTGATGCTAAAAGTAATTACGTGCGAATTGGCGATTTTGCGCAAGTTAAGATTGATGCTGCAGAAGATTTTGATTTATACGGAACCATCGTAACTCCTTAATACATGCATAGCAATAGCCCTTCAGCTGTAAGTTTCGAGCAAAGCAATCAGTTTTCTAAGATTATTATAGATTACGCACACAACTCGGCCAACCTAACTGATTTTTACAACTTAAGGCCTGAAATTGCTTCCTATAAAACCATGATGGAGCAAAAAAACTACAACAATAGTTTTAGGCCTATTTTGGTTGAACAGTTGAAGAAACAATATGCTGACGCAGACATAAAATTAAATAAATCTACTTGGGTAGAAACCAACATCAATTTATTACTCAGCCCAAATACATATACGGTAACTACTGGCCACCAACTTTGTTTATTTACAGGCCCACTTTATTTTATACATAAAATATTAAGTACCATTAAATGGTGCGAAGAACTTAAACTAAACTACCCAGCTAAAAATTTCATTCCTGTATTTTGGATGGCATCTGAAGACCACGATTTTGCTGAAGTGAATCATTTGTATGTTAATAGCACCAAACATACTTGGGATATTGATAGCAAACAACAACCAGTTGGTCGATTAACACTCGAAAACTTCGAAAACTTCGCGCAAAAAATTATTGACCTTGCTAGTAATGAATTTGCAAAGAACCAATTGAAAGAATGGAGTAAGTGTTATACAACTAGCTCTAATCTTAGTATAGCTACAAGAAAACTTGCACATTTACTTTTTGGAGACAAAGGATTAGTAATTTTAGATGCAGATAGTAAGCCATTGAAAAAATTATTTATTCCTATCATCAAAAATGATGTTTTAGACCAAAAAAACTTCAATATACTAACCGAAACCAATAATTTACTTCGAAAAAAATATAAAACTCAGGTTAATGGGCGAGAAATAAATTTCTTTTACATAAGCAATGAAGGCAGAAAGCTCATTAAAAAAGAAAATGATACATTTTCTGTAGATGGAACATCAATCACTTTCTCCAAGAAAGAAATAGCGTTTGATATTGAAAATCATCCAGAAAACTACAGTCCAAATGTAATTATGCGACCATTGTATCAAGAATTGATACTACCTAATTTAAGCTATATTGGTGGTCCCGGGGAAATAGCCTACTGGCTTCAACTTAAACCTATTTTCGACTATAATCAAATCAGTTTTCCTATACTCACGCTCCGTGATTTTGTGATGCTGATAAACGAACAACATATTAACCAACTCCATAAAATAGGTTTAGATGCCGCTGATTTGTTTTCAACGAATCTTGATGTTGAGCGAAAACTTGTATTACTGAACGAAGATGGCGGGCAAGATCAACTGATTGATGATGTAGCAACTAGTATGCAAAAACTGATTGATACTGCCATGAAAACTGATAACAAAATTGGGAGTGAATTAATTAAATGTAAAACAGATTGGAATACTAAACTCTATCATTTACATCGTGAATTAGACAAAAAGCAAAGAGAAAAAATCAAACATCAATTTGATAAATACACCTCAATAAAGGATCAATACTTTACATCTGGAACAATGCAAGAACGCGTATCCAATGTGCTTTCATATGGCGTGTCAGAGTCAGTTCATCATCTTATACACCTTATTTATCTGCACTTATCTCGGTCACAAAGCCATATTAATGTTATCGTAAAAAAAGGTTAATAACCAACAATTCAGGCATTTTAAGTTCTGAAGATGTCCATTTTAGCCAACTTTACACAATTCTGAATTGTTTTTTTGCACGTGCTTTGATTTTTTTACATTATTTTTGACTTTATTAACAATTAGCCCCACAATAAGTAAATAAAAAAGTATGAAGAATACCATGCGCTATCTAACAATTAAACTTACAAGCCCAATGCTATGTTTGTTATTGCTAGCAACAAACTCGAATGCTCAACAACAAGCAAGATTGAGTATCGAATTCAGAGGTGGGTTACCATCAATATTAACAGAATCAAATCCTTCTAACGCTCCTTTCGGAGGTTTAGGTCTAAGGTATTCCTTTAACAAATACTTTTCACTATCAGGTGAAGCTAACGGAGGAGGCATGGCAGGAAGAAGTAACTCTGGTGGGTACTTCAGAAACAGCTTCACCCAAATTGGAGGGAAGGCAAATCTTAATGTTACTGCATTTATCCCTGAACGTAGTGATATATGGAGCAGATTTAATGCATACCTTAGTTTAGGATCCAATTACATGATGTATTATTACGATAAGGATAAAGCCCTAGATGGTAAAACATCAAAGCCTTATTTCGTTTATGATATAGGAGTGAATGTAAAATATTATGTAAATGAAATGATAGATGTGATGGGCGGAGTTAATTTTAACTTCACTCAAACAACAGCCATTGATAACGTTAGAGGTGATGGAAAATTTGATAAATTTGCACTAACATATGTTGGATTAGCGTTTAAAATTTTACCTGAAGACCGTAAACAGTTGCTAGACTGGGCCCATTTACCTATCATGAATAATCAAGGAACTAAACAGTTGCTTGAGAAGTTAGAAAGTAACATGAGCGAAACCAACAAACAATATAATGACAGTTTAGCCGGACAACTTAGAAAAGAAATTAAATTAGTAGATGCGAAAGTAGAAACCGTAAATACTAAAGTTGATACCATTGCCGCAAAGATGAATTTGATGCTTGATGTATTAAATAAAATGAGTGCAATACAAACGGAACAAGTTGAAGCATTACAGGCTAAAAATAAGCCTAAAGGTAAAAAAGATGCCAAATCTAATGCTGTCAACCAAGCCCTTATAGCCAAAACAAATTCACCAATCGACACCTCAAATAGGTACACTTTAAATCCGAAAATGCTTTCTTACACGGCACCTGACGGAACAAAGATTAAAGTAGCAACAATAGACCAGAGCCAGGTGAAGGAAAATTATGCCATAGTGGTTGGTTCTTTTGTTCAAGACCAAAATGCAGTGATTGCTCGTGATAAATACGTTGATAAAGGATGGGATGCACATATATTGGGAAGTGCAAAATCTCAATACAAACGCATTGTTATTTTCAGCAATAATTATTTCGAAGCAGCTAAAATTGTAACGGAATTAAGATCCACCGTTTCTAAAGACGTTTGGATGTTAGACATCAATACTGGAAAAGGAGTTTATATCAAGTAGTTTTTAAATAACTATACATGTGCCACATAACAATTCCGGCACAAACAGAAACATTTAAACTATGCTTAGTGCCGATTTGTGGAATTTCAATACACAAATCGGCATTTTTTATAAATAACTCGCTAACACCATCAACCTCGTTACCGAAAACAAAAGCATATTTATGATCAACTTCAGGAATAAAATCTTGAAGCAATACCGAGTGAGTTGTTTGTTCAACTACAACAATTTTGATTCCCTCCGCCCTCAAATACTTGATTAAATTTTCACTATCAGCAATATGGGCCCATTTTACTGTCTCCGTTGCTCCTAATGCAGTTTTTAGCACTTCCTTATTAGGCGGTGTGGGAGATATGCCACACAAATAGATATTATCGGCAGCAAATGAATCTGCAGTTCTAAAGAACGACCCGATATTTTGACCACTTCTTACATTATCCGCAACAATATCGTAATCAAGCTTTTGTACTAACTTGTACTCTTCTTTACCCATTCTTTGTAGTCCACTCAATGATAATTTTCTAACTTCCATGCCACAAATTAATTACATTAAGTGATTGCATAGATTTAAAATTATTTTTTTTTACACTTTATATACATATATTCGTACTAAATAATAATGTGAATTAGCCCAAAATCTTTATGATTAGCTTTTATAAAAATATCGTAACGGTAGTTCTACTATTTCTGCTCTCTCTAGGAAATGTTCAAGCCCAATATAAATACACGCGTTTTACAGTTGATGCAAATGGCGGTTTTTCAATGCCAAATACTTCAATTACAGGTACTGCGGGTGGTTATAGTGAAGTTGGATTTAAAGTAGCACCAAGTAGATACCTTTCAGGCAGACTAGCACTTGGTATAGGTACATTAACAGGAGCTCAGCAAGTTGAGAAAATAACTGGAACAAGAGATAATGTTGCTAATTATACTAAATATAATGCCTCTTATTATTATTTTTCCGGCAGTGGATTATTAAATTTAGAACGAGTATTTAAACTAAGGAATTTAGGCCGATTTTTTCACCGCCTCAATCCTTTTTTATCAATTGGCGCTGGTTATATGTATCCAGATATAGAAGTTAACCGTGTAGATGGCCAATTTAAAAATTACCAAAAAAATGTACGTTTCATTGCCAATAATTTCGGATTAGATTTTAAATACTTTATTAGCAATCGTTTCGACTTAAGTTTTGGTGCAGAATATAAACTGGTACAAACTTATTATTTAGATGGTGCTTATTCTGACAAAAGATACGATGGCATGACGAATGCATATGTTGGTGTTAGCTATAACATAGGCGCTAGTGCTGGCCGTAAACACTTAGACTGGTTTAATTTAGATGGTAAAGTAGAACTTATGTTTGTTCCATTTAAGAACGAAATTAAACAAGGAGATGGGCCAATTGCAGATACCAAGAAACAATTAATTGACACAACAACAAATCTTTTAAAAGAAACCGCTCTTAATCCAATCCATGTAGATAGTAATTTAGCACAAATAGAAGAGCCAAATATTATTAACATTGACAGCATCAATCAGAATGGATTAAAAGATGTTGGTAAAAATCCATTGGTTGTAATAACAACTCCAGTAACTTCCGACACATCAGAATTCAAGAAATTTGGAAGACATTCAGATATCAAAGGGAAACCAGAAACATCAGCATCAGTGCAAGTTGCTGTAAGTCCTAAGTCTCAACCAAAGAAAGGAATTTCTCTTAATGATATAGATGGCATTGTTCGCCCAATGGGTAAATACAATGTAATTGTTGGAACTTATGCTGGAGCTAAGTATGCGTATCCGTTCCGAGATAAAATGCGTAAACAAGGATTACAAGCTGCATTATTTAAAGACAGTGATCGATCAAAAATGGTACGTGTTTGTATATACTATGGAGACGATAGAAAAGAAGCAAACAGACAACTTCGTTTATACATGAACAAGTTTAATGGACAAGTTTGGTTACACATTTACGACCCTAAATAACAAAAAAGCCCAGCAAATAGTTGGGCTTTTTTGTTTACAAAATGTGTACTTCACGCTTCTCCTATGTTGTATTTTGCCGTAATTATTTATGGCTAAAAAAGAAGCACCACAAGAAACGCCCTTAATGAAGCAGTACCTTGATATAAAAGCAAAGTACCCGGGAGCGATATTACTTTTTAGAGTTGGCGATTTTTACGAAACATTTGGTGAGGATGCTATAAAAGCTGCTCAGATACTAGGGATTGTACTCACAAAACGAGCAAATGGCTCTGCCTCACATATTGAGTTGGCTGGTTTTCCCCACCACTCACTTGACACCTACTTACCTAAATTAGTAAGAGCTGGTCAGCGTGTAGCCATTTGCGATCAATTAGAAGACCCTAAACTCACTAAAAAAATTGTTAAGCGGGGTGTTACCGAATTGGTTACACCGGGTGTTTCATATAACGATAAAATACTAGATCACAAATACAACAACTATCTGTGTGCAGTTCACTTGGATGGTGCAAAGGCTGGTGTAGCTTTTGTTGATATAAGCACGGGTGAATTCATGGCTAGTGAAGGCACTCCAGATTATGTAGAAAAACTAATTCAAGGACTAAAACCTGCCGAAATCGTTATTAACAAAAAACAACTAAAAGCTTTTCAAGCACTTGCTGGCGATAAATTCTACACCTATTACCTAGACGAATGGATTTTTCAACACCAATTTGCTTACGATAAATTAATAAGCCATTTTAATACTGCGAATTTAAAGGGCTTTGGTATACAAGAAATGCCACAGGCAATTATTGCAGCCGGAGTTTGTATCCATTATTTAAACGAAACACATCATACAGAATTATCGCACATACAAGCATTATCGCGAATTGATGAAGAGAAGTATGTTTGGCTTGATAGATTTACCATCAGAAATTTAGAACTACTTCAACCTAATCATGAGCATGGAAAGGCTCTTATAGATGTTCTTGATTACACGGTTACACCTATGGGCGCTCGTTTATTAAAACGTTGGGTGGTATTGCCACTAAAAGAAAAACAGTTTATTGAAGAACGGCTAGAGATTGTTGATGCTGCATTTCATGACAACCAATTATGTGATCATGCAACCAATGAATTTAAACAGTTGGGAGATATTGAACGAATGGTATCGAAAGTTGCAATGCGCAGAATAAATCCAAGAGAGTTGGCGCAACTCAATCGTTCGCTTAAACATATTCAACCCATAAAAAACTTATTAATTAATAGTGGCAAAACAGTTTTAGTAAAAATGGCCGAATTGCTGCATGATTGCAATTGGGCAATAGAGGCTATAGATAAAACATTAAAAACCGACCCACCTGCATTATTGCATAAAGGAGAACTAATTAACGATGGTATCCATGAAGAGTTAGATGAACTTAGAAAAATTGCATTTCACGGTAAAGACTATTTGTTACAAATACAGCAAAGTGAACAAGTTCGCACCGGCATACCATCACTTAAAGTAGCTTTTAATAATGTGTTTGGATACTATTTGGAAGTAACCAACACGCATAAAGATAAAGTTCCACCAGAATGGATAAGAAAGCAAACCTTAACCAATGCAGAGCGATACATAACCGAAGAGTTAAAACAATATGAGGAAAAAATATTAGGTGCCGAAGAAAAGATAAGCGCCATAGAAGAGCGCTTATTTACCGAACTGGTTAATCATGTTAGTGAATACGTAAACATCATTCAACAAAACGCTATGTTATTGGCCAAATTAGATTGTTTATTCTCATTTGCCAACCTAGCCGTTAAACACCATTACACCAAACCACAAATAAATGAAGGCAATAAGCTTCTGCTCAAAGGTTCAAGGCATCCGGTTATTGAACAACAACTGCCCCTTGGAGAAAGCTACATTCCAAATGATATTTATTTAGACAGAGAACAACAACAAATTATTATACTAACAGGCCCTAATATGGCCGGTAAATCAGCCTTATTACGACAAACAGCCATTAATGTTATTATGGCGCAAATAGGTTGTTTTGTGCCTTCAGGTATGGCCGAGATTGGATTAGTTGATAAAATATTTACACGCGTTGGTGCAAGTGATAATATTAGTAGTGGAGAAAGTACGTTTATGGTTGAAATGACCGAAACAGCAAGTATATTAAATAACCTCTCGATCAACAGCTTAATTCTTTTGGATGAAATTGGCCGAGGGACCAGTACTTATGATGGTGTCTCTATTGCTTGGGCTATTGCGGAGTTTATAAATCATCATCCTACAAAACCTAAGACACTGTTCGCAACACATTACCACGAATTAAACGAGCTTGAAAAGAACAATGATGGAATTAAGAATTACCACATAGAGATTAAAGAAGCTTCCAATAAAATTATCTTCTTACGTAAATTAGCTCAGGGAGGAAGCGAACACAGCTTTGGTATTCATGTAGCTAAAATGGCGGGTGTACCACAATTAGTGGTTAACAGAGCAAATGTAATTTTAAAAGAACTAGAGGGACAGCGCGCTCAAACCGAGGAAAAAGTTGGTTCACCTAAAGTAAACCCTATCCAGTTAT
>JBILPP010000061.1:0-7885 GCA_044373765.1 Bacteroidia bacterium | reverse complement strand
GTTAATGGTTTTATCGTAACTTCACTGCAATCAAAAAACGGTAAAGTTTGGGTTGATGTTTTAATACAAACCCCGGTATAAACATGATGCGTTGTGCCACAAATTTCTTTAAGCATATTGTATGCCTCTTGCTCACTTTCTGGCTTATTCAATACATGATTATTTACCCATACAATGGTATCAGCGGTAATCAATACTTCTTGATCTGATATTTCGTGAGGATAAGCGGTTGCTTTTTTTTCTGCCAAATACAAGGCAATTTCTTCTCCTTTCAGATGTTCAGGAAACGTCTCGTCAACTTCGTAAGTAAATACTTCATAAGCTAATGCTAAACCTTTTATCAACTCTTGTCTACGAGGCGATTTAGATGCCAAAATTATTTTTTTATTCATGATGGTAGGGTTCGCCTTTAATAATGGTAAATGCGCGGTAAAGTTGTTCAATAAAAATTAATCGTATCAATTGGTGCGAGAACGTCATTTGTGATAAGGATACTTTTGCATTGGCTCTTGTGTAAATTTCATCACTAAAGCCATATGCACCACCAATTATAAAAACTACATGAGCTTGGTGTAATGATAGCTTTTGTAGATAATCGGCAAAGGCTGTTGATGCATATTCTTTACCGTTTTCATCAAGTAAAATTACAAAATCGGTTGGTGCCAATTTCTTCAATAACACTTCTCCTTCATTTTTTTTAATTTGGTTGATGTCATTTGTTTTTAAGCGCGTGGGCAATTCAAACAATAGGCTTTCAAACTTACAGTAATGTTTTAGCCTTTTGGCAAATTCATCAAAACCGGTATCAACAAATTTAAAGTGGGTTTTGCCTAATTGTAGCAATGTAATTTTCATTGGCAACAAATGTAGTGAAATTAGTAACTCGATATCATTCCTGATGAGTTTGTGGTGTATTGGGTATTTAACGGGGTATCATAAAAAAAGAGGTTACCTAATTGGTAACCTCTTGTCACTTACTCCGGATTAACCGGAGGGGTGTCTTTTTTCTTACGTGGTTCTTTCTTTTTTACCACAGTAATTTTCAGTTCTTCGGCATTGGTTTCTTTATTGTAATCAATTTCAATTACAGCACCTTCCATGCTTTCTCCTTTTAATAATTCTTCCGCTACGGGGTCTTCAACAAAACGTTGTATAGTGCGAGATAAAGGACGAGCTCCCATTTCTGGGTCGAAACCTTTGTCTGCCAAGAAATCTTTAGCTACATCAGTTATTTTGAAGGTAAATCCAAGTTCCTCAACACGTTTCACCAATTTCTCTAAATTTAAATCAAGTATCTTATGAATCGATTCTCTATCTAGTTGGTTAAATACAATCACATCATCAATACGGTTTAAAAACTCAGGAGAGAAGAATCGTTTCAATGCGTTTTCAATCACAATTTTCGTGTTGGCATCTGCCTGAGCTTCTTTGCTTGGTGTACTAAAACCTACACCTGCACCAAACTCTTTCAATTGGCGGCTACCTATGTTTGATGTCATAATGATGATGGTATTTCTAAAATCAACTTTACGACCTAAGCTATCGGTAACAAAACCTTCATCCAATACTTGAAGTAAGATGTTAAATACATCAGGATGTGCTTTTTCAATTTCATCAAGTAAAACTACCGCGTATGGTTTTCTTCTGATTTTCTCAGTTAACTGTCCGCCTTCTTCGTATCCAATGTATCCTGGAGGCGCTCCAACCAACCTGCTCACTGCAAATTTCTCCATGTATTCACTCATATCAATACGAATCATGGCATCATCTGTATCAAACAGATAACGAGCAAGCACTTTGGCCATCTCTGTTTTACCAACACCTGTTGGTCCTAAAAACACAAATGAACCAATTGGTTTATTCGGGTTTTTCAAACCGGCACGTGCACGTTGAATGGCTTTGGCTAATTTTTTAATTGCATTATCTTGACCAATTACTTTGCCTTGCAAATCTTCAGGCATACTTAATAATTTTTGGCCTTCGCTTTGCGCAATTCGTTTTACAGGCACACCAGTCATCATTGCAATAACTTCTGCAATATCGTTTTCAGTTACCTTATAGCGTTGTTGTTTGGTTTCATCCTCCCATTTCACCTTTTCGGTTTCTAGTTGTTCCAATAAGTGCTTTTCTTTATCGCGCAACTTAGCGGCCTCTTCGTATTTCTGGCTTTTAACCACTTTATTTTTCTCTACTTTAATATCTTCAATTGCTTTTTCAAGTTCAAGGATATTTGTAGGGACATGAATGTTGCTAATATGCACACGAGCACCCGCTTCATCTAAAACATCAATGGCTTTATCTGGTAAATGGCGATCGTTGATGTAACGGTTGCTTAATTTAACGCATGCTTCAATGGCTTCTGCATCATAAATAACATTGTGATGGTCTTCATATTTACTTTTAATGTTATTTAAAATTTGGACAGTTTCTTCTGGTGTTGTAGGATTTACAAGTACCGATTGAAAGCGTCTTTCTAATGCACCATCTTTTTCAATATATTGACGGTATTCGTCTAAAGTAGTTGCTCCTATGCACTGTATTTCGCCACGTGCCAATGCCGGTTTAAACATGTTACTTGCATCCAAGCTACCGCTTGCACCACCTGCTCCCACAATGGTATGAATTTCATCGATAAACAAAATTACATCAGGTGATTTTTCAAGTTCATTCATCACCGCTTTCATGCGTTCTTCAAATTGCCCGCGGTACTTTGTTCCTGCAACCAAACTTGCCAAATCAAGCATAACCACGCGCTTGTTAAACAATACACGAGATACTTTGCGTTGCACAATACGTAATGCTAAACCTTCGGCAATTGCTGTTTTACCAACACCTGGCTCACCAATAAGTACAGGATTGTTTTTCTTTCTGCGACTTAAAATTTGAGATACGCGTTCAATTTCTTTTTCACGTCCAACAATTGGATCTAGCTTCCCTTCTTCAGCGCTCTTTGTTAAATCTCTTCCGAAATTATCAAGTACTGGAGTTTTAGATTTGCTATCTGATTTTCTTGCAGGCTCTGCTGGTTTACGAGGTTCTTCGCGATAAAAATCGTCTTCAGGACTATCTGGATTCATTTCGTTTTTTACATCTGAGATATTATTTTCAACGGCAGACTTAAATATGTCGTAGCTAATTCCGTATTGTGATAAAATTTGTGATGCCAAATTATCCTCATCACGCAATACGGAAAGTAGTAAATGCTCAGTACCTATAATATCTGTTTTAAAAATTTTAGCCTCAAGATAAGTTATCTTGAGTACCTTTTCAGCTTGTTTAGTTAATGGAATATTAACCAAATTGGTGTTGTTATTGGCAGTGCCTTTTATCGCGTCTTCAATAGTTTTTTTCAATCGGATAACGTCCACGTCAAGGGCTTTTAAAGTGCGAATGGCTTTCCCATCACCCTCACGAACCAGTCCCAACAAAAGGTGTTCTGTGCCTATGTAATCGTGACCCAAACGTATAGCCTCTTCTCGGCTATAACTGATTACATCTTTTACACGTGGTGAAAATTTAGCTTCCATAATTTGTTTCCTCCAACTCTTAAATTGTTGTTGCTACAATTCAAATATAATTCCATTTATGTTACAACGCAATGTTGTCATAAAAAGGTTTAAACAATAATACTAACGTTGTCTACTGCTTTTAAAACTTGCCTTATTGGCTTAAAAGATGACACTCTAAAATATCTTCTCGAGACGTGTTTTTTCTTATGGTATAGAAAAATGTAGTCAAGAGTTTAGTGTTGCTCAGTTGTTTTCTGTTTTAATTTTTGGGTAAAAACTTTTTTAAATTTTTCCAGTTTAGGCTTAATAACCATTCTGCAGTAGCCTTCTTCTCCATTTTGGTTGTAATAATTTTGATGGTAATCTTCGGCTACGTAAAACGTTTGTAAAGGACTCACTTCTGTTACTATAGGTGAATCAAATACCTTCGCATTTGTTAGTTGTGAGATTACTTTTTCTGCTTCCATTTTTTGTTCATCATTATGGTAAAAAATGATGGAGCGGTATTGTGTTCCCCTGTCCGCACCTTGTTGGTTAAGTGTGGTTGGGTCATGGCTTAAAAATAAGGCTTGAAGCAAATCGTTGTAGGTAATTTTTTGAGGGTTGTAAACGATTCGACAAACTTCAGCATGTCCTGTATTGCCGTAGCAAATTTCTCGGTATGTTGGGTTGGGTACGTTACCTCCGCAATACCCGCTTATTACTGTATCAACGCCTTCCAATTGTTGGAAAACGGCTTCCACGCACCAAAAACATCCTGCACCAAAAGTGGCAGTGGCTGAATCTGGTTTATTTATGTTGTTATTCATGGTATTACTTGTTATGATATTAGGGTTATTGTTTGGTTTGTTTTTACCGCATGCTACAAAAGTTCCTATGGTAAATAGGGTAACCAATATTAGGGCTTTATTTATTGATTTCATATGTATATAACAATTGCTGTTGATTTATGTTTAAATGCATCAAGGTAAAGGTATTTTATTAATTTTGTGGTGTGATAAAAAGACAGACTATTGTTTTGATGACTTGTTTTATGTTTTTGGGTTATACTGCTCAAAACAGTATCCCTAATATTCCTCTATTAGATTTAAAGGGCAATATATTCAGGATAAATCAACTTCATAAATATAAGGCAACTGTCATTTTCTTTTTATCTCCCGAATGCCCGCTTTGTCAAAGTTATACACTTACGATCAATCAACTGATAAAAAAGTATAACGGAAAACCCATTCAGTTTATTGGTGTGATTGCATCTGAAGATTTTTCGGTGGATGGTATATTAAATTATAAGCGCAATTATAAGTTAAACCTGAATTTAGTGCGTGATGTAAAAAGTTTATTGGCCAAAAAGCTTGGTGCAACAATCACTCCAGAGGTTTTTTTATTAGGTGCTACTGGTTTAATTAATTACAGAGGTAGGATTGATAATTGGGCTTATGATTTGGGAAAGAAAAGAACCCTTATAACGGAGCATAATTTAATTGATGCTATAGAAGCCGTACTTTGTAATAAATCTGTTAAAATTAAAAAAACCAAAGCAGTAGGATGTTTTATCGAGTAAAGATTATTCAACTAATATTTATTGTTTTCATTGGCCTATTATTGGTGAGTTGTTTTGGGCAATCCTCTTCATTAAAGGATGTTAAGGGACCAATTACTTTTGCCGAACACATTGCACCCATTATTTATACTAACTGTGCAAAATGTCATCAAAACGGTGAGGCTGGACCATTCACCCTCACATCATACCATGATGTTGCCAAACGAGCAAAACTTATTAAGTATGTTACCGAACACCGGATCATGCCACCTTGGCCTGCTGATCCTACGTATAGTAATTTTGCAAACGAATTGTATTTAACTGATGCGCAAATAAATTTAATTAAGCGCTGGGTTGATGAAGGACTGCATGCAGGGGATACCATAAATTTAAAGGTTCCGGAGTTAGTTGGTACCGATTTACAATTGGGCACTCCCGATTTAATTGTGAGGTTACCTAAATTGAAAATACCTGGTAACAATACCGATTTATTTACGGTAATGAAGATCCCTTATGAAATCAAACAAGATACTTTTGTTAGGGCTATTGAGTTTGTATGTGGCAATAAACGCTTGGTACATCACATGAATGGTCATTTGGTGCAATTTGATGCAAGGAAAAAACAGCATATAAATGAGGGTAAAAGTTGGATAAATCAAAACAAAACACAAAGTAATCAGATACATCGGGAATTGGGTTTGCTTCATGATGATGGAACATATCCTGCCCTAACACCGAGCGTAAGTAATTATTTACCTGGAGCTCTATTTAGCTTATATCCAAAAGAAATTGGAGGATACAAAATGTCTAAAAAGGGCGCATTTTATTTAAATGATATGCACTTTGGGCCTACACCAATTGACGCATACGACTCCTCTTATTTTAAAATATATTTTAGTGCCACACCTCCTAAAAGGCCTATTAGCGAGTTTCAAATTGGCACTTTAGGCATTGTACCCGTTGTTCCAGAGTTAGTTGTGCCTCCAAATAAGGTTAAAACATTTAATATTAAGGCCACCATACCCAATGATATCTCTATTGTTAGTATTGTGCCGCACATGCATCTTATTGGCAAAAGTTTCTTAGCATATGCCATCAAGCCAAGTGGCGATACCATTCCACTAATCAGGATCAATAAATGGGATTTTAGATGGCAGTACTTCTATCAATTTAAAACATTGTTAAAACTATCTCGTGGTACTACAATATACGTAGAAGGAGTATATGATAATACCGCATCAAACCCAAATAATCCTTTTAACCCACCACAGGAGATTAAAGAGCGAGAGGGAAGTATGAAAACCACAGACGAGATGTTTCAATTAATTATTACTTATGTTCCTTATCTGTTAGGAGATGAAAATATTAGCCTAGAAAAGATTACTCCATAAGTGATTTTGAAATACACGAGGCATAAAAAAGGCCTAACAAGTTAACTTGTTAGGCCTTTTTGGTAAAAGTTCTTTTGGTTATTATGCTTCTGCAAGAGGAGCCACCGAAACGTATGATCTGTTATCAGCTTTCTTTTTGAAAACTACTTTACCATTGATCAGAGCAAATAAGGTATGGTCTTTACCAATGCCTACATTGTTACCTGGATGATGTTTTGTGCCACGTTGGCGAACGATAATGTTACCGGCTGTAGCAAACTGACCACCGAAAATTTTCACGCCAAGACGCTTACTATGCGACTCGCGACCGTTCTTTGAACTACCAACACCTTTTTTGTGTGCCATTGTATTTAGTTATTAATCGGTTTAAAAATTTAAAATTAAGCGTTAATCGCTTCGATTTGGATTTTAGTAAAAGATTGACGGTGACCGTTTTTCTTTCTGTAACCTTTTCTACGTTTCTTTTTGAAAATGATTACTTTGTCGCCTTTACAGTGCGTTAACACTGTGGCTTTAACATTAGCACCGGCTACCGAAGGAGCCCCTACTTTTACTGATCCGTTGTTGCTTACAAGCAACACATTGTTAAGTTCAATGCTGGCGCCTTCCTCTTGCTGTAACCTATGTACATAAAGAGTTTGGTCTTTTTCTACTTTGAACTGTTGGCCAGCGATTTCCACTATTGCAAACATGTTTGTATAAAATTATATTGTTAAAAGGACGGCAAAGATATGCCTATTTCAAAGAATAACAAGTATCTTATTTAAAAAAGCTGAAATAACTTTTCAATTTTGAAAAGTCTAAGTATTCACATCCGCTTTTGTTAAAAAATTAACTTACAATTAATTGATTTTCAGATACAAGAATAGTGTTTTTAATTGTAATAGTTGACTTTTTTATTTTGTTGATTAACAGTCAAATACGTTTGTTTTTCACTTATTCATGTCCTTCATTTAATTTATTTGATCAGCGTTTATCAACTTTTTAAGTCTATTTTGGTACTTATTAAAGCCAATTTGCTGATAAAAATTAGGATCATTTACTAAACTATCCTTTCGTTGGTCGCACAATTTATCATAACTTGCAGTTATGGAAAATCAACCAAAAGAAGCATTTAACGAAATTGTAGATCACCTTCAAGATTATTTAGAAACGCAGAAGGAGATTATTAAACTTCATACCGTAAAACACGGAAGTGCCGCTGCTGGTAATATGGCAGCTATTATGTTGTTAGCCATGTTTTTATTGGTAACTTATTTCTTTTTAAATGTAGCCTTGGCCCTTTTCATTGCATCGTCAATAAGTTTATTCCTAGCATTTTTAGTAGTAGGCGCGGGTAATTTACTGGTGGCCATTTTGGTTTATTTGTTAAGAAATACATTGGTGGTGCGTCCAATTCAAAGTTTAATCATCAAACTAACAACTGAGTAACATGGCAAAAAATA
>JBILPP010000060.1:0-8055 GCA_044373765.1 Bacteroidia bacterium | reverse complement strand
TATTAAAATAGGCATAGCCCAATCGATATATATCTTTGCTGCTTAACTGTATGGGTGGATTTGCATTGTAAGCTTCTAAGTAAGGAACAGCTTTCGCGTATTCGTCTAATTTAAAATAACTTTGACCAACAATACCTGCTACATCATCAGCTACATCTTTGTTGTTTATGCTATCGGCAAATGCTACGACTTGTTTATACTGTTTACGCGTAAATAATATTTGAGCAATGTAAACTTGTGATAATGGGCCAAATATTTTACTGTTTTTTATGCGGTTAAAATGGGTTATTGCTTCATCATAGTTACCATCTTTGTATACCACATATCCATAATAATAATTTGCAGGGTCGTAGTATTTATTTTTTTCGTCTTTTATGTTTTTAAAAGATAATTTACTTTCGGTAAATTTATCTGTTTTAAAATAGCAGTAACCCTTTATAAACCAGTATTCATCAGCTTCTTCGTTGGTTAAACTCAACGCATCTACTTGTTCTAAATATTGTACTGCACGTTTGTTGTCTTTTGATCGGTAAAAGTACCTGCCTAGTTGAAAGTAAGCTAACTTTGCTTTTGGATTCTCGGGAAAGTTTTGATAAACGTAACTAAGTTTTGCTATGGCATCCGCGTTAAATAATTCCATGGCACAAACACCTGCGTAGTAGTGTGCGTTTATCACACTTTCTCTGTCTGTGCTTTGCGTTATGTATTGGTCAAATAATTGCTGAGCAGCCGCGTATTTCTCTTTGAAAAAAAGCTCGTAAGCTTCTTTGTAGGTTTTATAACGGTGTTCGTTGTTTAACGTTTGTTGTGCTTTGGCAACATGCGTAAAGCCAATTAATAACAAAAGGTATAAAATGCTTTTTAACTTCATAACGTTCAATCTTAAATATGATTAACGCCACCGAATCTAAAAGCTATACCAATTTTAGAAGGAATAATTTATCCCCACAGTGGGAATAATAGGCAACTGATTGATGCGTGTAAAGCGAGCTCTGTCGAAATAGAAAATGTTATCGCGGTTGTATACGTTGGTAGCAGCCGCTGTTAGGGTCATGGTTTGATTTTTCTTTAGAGTCAGTTTTTTAGACAGTGATACATCCATGCGGTGGAAACTTGGTAAACGACCATTGTTAATGTCTGTGTAATACACACCAATATTTCCATTTTGCGTTAAGGGATTACCCGAGGCTCCTGTGTTTAACTTTTCATAAAAACCTTGTGTTTGTGTAAATGGAAATCCTGAACCAAAATTCCAACGTGTGTTTAAGTTCCAAGAACGTTTTTTATCAAAGGTATATGTGGCTACAATATTAACATTGTGTCGTCTGTCAAAGTGAGGAGAATAAGAACGCGTTCCATCAAAACGATCAACATAAGTTAAGCTGTATACAGCCCACAAGTACAATTTCTTAAATTCGTATTTATATTTAAAATCCATACCGTAAGAACTTCCAATTTCAATGGCAAAATCATTACGTTGGTATTCTGGTTTGGTTAGGTCGTTTTCATCGTAAAGTTTATCTCTGTTAATGTTGGTTAACTGAGTAAAATCTTTATAAAAACCTTCGATATTAATTTCTTGGTGTTGTCCCAAATCCAGTTCAATACCTGCACCATAATGCCAAGCTCTTTGTAAAGCACTATTTACATTTTGTCCGTTAAATTTACGGGGCAAGTTTTCAGGCCCTGATAAGAAACCATAGAATAAATTCACCACATCTTGGTCGTTTACTGCTGCAATTAAATTTTGTGTGTAAAACCCTCCAGCAGCTTTAAGTCTTATTTTCTCGGTAACATTATATTTAGCAGCCAATCGAGGTTCGGTAGTAAACTCAGAAAGTGAAGCATAGTTTTGAATGCGCAATCCAGGTTCAAGTACCAATCTGCCCCAGTTTTTTTTGTAGCGAATATAACCGCTAAGCTCTGTTGTAAACTCTTCTTGTTTTAGCTGTCGGCCAAATAAGTTGGTGTAATTATAATCCGTACTAAAACCATTCATCTCTAAGCCGTATTTGATATCGTCTTTGCCAATAAAGTAGCTGAAGTTTACATTGATATTAAAACCATTAATACTACTTTCACGAGGTTTTCCATCAGCCTCAGTTTGGTTCATTTTATATTGAGAATATCCAACTGCGCCATTAATTACAGTTGAGCCCTCGGGTATGATATAAAAATTAGCTCCACCACCACTTGATTTCCAGTTGTATTGTGTTTGCGGATAATCTACTTTATCTCTAAAGTCGAAACCAAACAAGTTAATCTTAGATCCGCTTGAACTAATAAAACTAGCCTTTGCATACAAATCGCTAAAACTAAATGGCAATCCGTCTTCGCCAGCATAGCTATAAAGTAGAGGTGCTGTATTGTTAAGGTAAGAGTTTTTATATGACAAAATGTATGAGGCAGAAGCTCCCCCTTCAGTAAATTTGCTAATAGGTCCTTCAAATAATATTTTAGAACTGATAGGGCTTGCCGATACTTTACCTCCAAAGCGGGTTTTATTTCCTTCACGTGTATTTACATCAATAATAGCACCTATTCTTCCGCCATATTGTGCACCAAATCCACCAGCATACACATCGGCACTTCTAATTACATCTGCATCAAATACACTAAACAAACCTATTGAGTGAAAAGGATTATATATAATCATGCCATCTAAAAGCACCTTATTGTGCACAGGAGTGCCTCCTCTAATATAAAGTTGTCCGCCTTGATCACCGCTAAAAACCACTCCTGGAAGTACTTGAAGATATTGTGCTAGATCAGGCTCACCACCAAAAGCAGGTAATTGTTTTAACTCTTTTTGTGTAATCGTATTAACAGATATTTTAACATCATTACGTGCTTTTTGTCTATCACCAACAATGGTCGCTTCCTCCATTTGAACGGCAGCCGCAACGGCATATAGATTTTGAGTGGTGATTTTTCCTGAACTGATGGTAATTTTCGCAACAGCTGTATCGTAGCCTATTACGGCACATTTTAAGGTGTAATAGCCTTCTTTTAATTTGCTTAATGCATAAAATCCATTAATGTCGGTTTGTTTACCTGTCATTAATTCTTGAATAAACACGGTGGTGAAAATTAAGGGTTCACCAGTTTTTTTATCGTATACAAAACCTCTTACTTCTCCTGTTTGTGCTAGTGCTGAGGTTATTGTTAATAGGCAAATTGCCGCTAATGTGTAAATATGTTTTATCACTTTTGATGTATAATCTATAATTTTTACAAGGATACTAATTTTAATAAGACTCTCACTAATTTTAAAAGGTAAAATTTAATATTCTAAGCATACGCTAAAGCACTTGTTTAGCGTTTATTAAATATTATTTTTGCGGGTATTGCACCATAATATATGAATAAAATAACACTAAGTCTAGTCCTGTTTTTTTGTCTGTCAGTAATAATGTTTAATGTTTCTGCTCAGCAAAAAAATATTTCCATGCAGAATATATCGGAAGTAAAGGTTGATGAGTTGAGTGATGATCAGATTAGGCAATTTATAGCTGAGTTTAAAACATCAGGATACAGCATTAACCAGGTTGAGCAAATTGCCATGCAGCGCAAAATGGCTCCTGCCGAGGTGCAAAAACTAAAACAGCGCATAGAAAAAATTGAATCGAAGGCTGTTGGTGCAAATGGCAGCGTGGCGCAAAATCTTGATAGAAAATATAGTGATGATGCTGAAAATGCAACCGATAAAAGTGAAAATGTGTTTCAGGTTTTAGCCAAAAAAGTGTTTGGTGCAGAGTTGTTTAGCAACAAAAATCTAACATTTGAACCCAACTTAAAAATTGCTACTCCACTTAATTACCAATTAGGTCCTGATGATGAATTAATAGTTGATGTTTATGGCTACAGCGAAGTTACTCACCGTTTAAAAGTTACTCCAGAAGGTTATATACGCATACCCTTAATAGGGCCTGTGCAAGTGTCGGGAATATCAATTGAGCAAGCAAGAAAAAAAATAATTGGTCAATTAACTACTATTTACTCTGGTATTGCAAGTGGCAACACCTCTGTAAGTATTACACTGGGTTCAATAAGAAGCATAAAGGTGAATATATTGGGAGAGGTAAATATGCCTGGGTCATACACGTTACCTTCCTTAGCAACTGTATTTAATGCGCTTTACGCAAGTGGTGGACCAAATAAAAACGGGTCGTTTAGAAACATAAAAGTAATTAGAGGTGGGAAAACGGTTGCCGTTGTTGATGTGTATGAGTTTTTAGTGAAAGGGGAAATTAAAGGTAATATCCGTTTAATGGATCAGGATATTATTAAAGTAGGTCCGTATGAGAACCGGGTAGAGTTAACAGGGGAGATCAAACGACCTGCTTATTATGAAGTAACCAAAAATGAAACATTAAAAGATGTGATTGGATTTGCTGGTGGGTTTACAGATGAAGCTTATAAAGATAGGATAAAGGTAACTCGTAATACCAATAAAGAACGCAGTGTTGCTGATGTTCCCAATGAGATGTTTGGTATGTTTAATCCTAAATCAGGGGATGTATACGATATAGGAAAAATAATTGACAGGTATGAGAACCGTGTTGAAATAAGGGGAGCTATTTTTCGTCCAGGTGTATATGCTATTGAGGAAGGTTTAACTTTATCTAAATTAATTAAAAAAGCTGATGGATTAAAAGAAGATGCCTTTACATCAAGAGCTATTATATACCGATTAAAGTCTGATAATACATCTGAGGTAATCAGTTTTGACATAAAGGAGGTTTTAAGTGGGAAAAATGATATCGAATTAAAACGTGAAGATTTAATTGAAATCAATTCGAAATTGGCACTTAGAGAAGAGTACGTTATTAATATTATTGGTGAAGTACTTAGACCGGGTAAATATCCCTTTGCTGAAAAAGCAAGAGTAGAAGATTTGATTATTGCTGCTGGTGGGCTCAAAGAAAATGCATCAAGAAAAAAAATAGAAATTGCACGTAGGTTTAAAACAGATGGAACTTCTGTTGCCGCCAATGCTGCCACTATCATTACATACGAGGTTGGTGAAGACCTGAAAACCACCCAAGAAGTTTATTTAATGCCATATGATATCATCACTATTTACTCGGTTCCAGGTTACACGCAGCAAAAAAATGTTTTAATAGAGGGAGAAGTTAACTACCCGGGGCAATATACTATTTCGAGCAAGGCAGAAAGAATCTCTGACTTAATTAAACGTTGTGGAGGAACAACTTCATTTGCTTTCACTGATGGAGCAGTTTTGATCAGAACAAGAAAGCTGACAGCAGCTGACAAAATAATTAGAGAGCAAAAAATTGATGCGTTAAAAAAACAAACAAAAGATACAAGCAGGCTGCAAGAAATAATAGACAATGAAGTTGGAAATCTCACTTCAATTGTGGGAATAGACCTAACCAAGATCTTATCAAAGCCGGGAGGTAAAGCAGACTTATTGCTAGATGATGGTGATTTGATAAATGTGCCCAACACCAAACAAACGGTAAAAGTGAGTGGCGAGGTTTTATATCCAGTGCGTATACCGTATAAAAAATTTATAAGTTTTAGAAATTATGTTCAAGGTTCAGGAGGCTTTACTCAAAGCGCCTTAAAAAGTAGGAGTTATGTGGTATATGCCAACGGTTCAGCCAAATCAACTAAAAACTTTTTGGTGTTTAAGTTTCATCCCAAAGTATTACCTGGCTCAGAAATTATTATTCCTGCCAAGCAAGAGCGTAAAAAGCTAACAGCAGTTGAAATTGTAAGTATGACTGCAAGTTTGACTACATTAGCTGTAATTGTGATATCGTTGTTAAAGTAAAAATGTAAATATGAGTAATTCCCAAGATATTAAGCTTACAGAAATTGTTTTACAGGTTGAAAAGCTATTTAAAATTCTAGTTACTAGATGGAAGTTACTTGTTCTGGTTGGATTTATAGGAGGAGTGCTCGGGTTTGCAATAGCCTCATTCCAAAATCCAACTTTTATTGCGCGTTTAAGTTTTATGTTAAACGATAAAGATAGTGGAATCCCAAGTTCTTTGTCTTCACTTGCTGGTTTAGCAGGATTATCTGGTGGAGGTACAAGTACAAGTGATGATCGAATTGTATTTATGGCAAGCAGTCGCGTTATTATAGCCAATGCATTATTGGTAAAAGAAACCATTAATGGAAAAAATGATTTGCTCATCAATCATTATATAGATATTAATAAAATGACTGTTGGATTTGCTTCAGATACTGCTTTAAAAGATTTTGAAAGATTCACTCACACTGAACAGAGCCAACTTTCCTATGCAGAAAATAAAGTAATGGACATGGTTATTAAAAGTTTTATTGAAGGTAAAATGTTGTCCATTAGTGCAAAGAAAAAAACAGGATTGGTAACCCAAAGTGCAGGAATTGTGTTACTCGATTTTAAAAGTGAATCTGAAGAGTTTTCGAAATTATTTATTGAGAATTTGTACAATAAGTTAAGCTTGTATTACATTAATAAATCAATAGAGCGTCAACTATATAATTATACGATTATACAGCGGAGAGCAGATTCCATTCAAGATGAATTACTACAAACCGAGAGTTCTGGTGCTGCGTTTGTTGATCAAAATCAGAATGTTGTGCGAATGAGTAGGAGAATGGAGGGTGATCGTTTACGTAAAAGGATTGAAATACTAAACCTAATGTATGGGGAAGTTTTGAAAAACTTAGAAATAGCAAAATTCACCCTTGAAAATCAAACCCCTTCTTTAATTGTAGTAGATACCCCAACACTTCCATTAGAAAAGAAAAAAATGTCTAGACTTAAAACAGCCATAGTCGGTGCTTTTTTATTGGGTTTTTTAGCCGCCATGTATGTTTTATTTAAAAGCTATACCATCGAAAAAAAGAAAATCAATCTTGCTGCTTAATACTAACGATTCATGGGTATTATAAAAAAGTTTAAATCGGCTGAGATTGTTCAAGTTTCTTTTTACAGTGGGATTTCAACGGTTATTAAAATTATCACATCCTTTGTTTCGGCTAAAGTTATAGCCATATATTTAGGCCCAACGGGTTTAGGTATGTTGGGTCAGTTAACCAGTTTTATTGCCATCTTTTTAACCCTATCAACGGGTGCAATCACAACAGGTGTTATAAAATTTGTATCTGAATATAAAAATGAGGAAGAATTACAACACCGACTGATTAAATCGGCATTACAAATTACATTATTTTGTTCGTTGGTTTGTGCATTTGTTATTGCATTTGGTAGTGCATATTGGAGCAAGATCTTGTTTGGCAATTCATCATACGCGTATGTGTTTGTAATACTAGGAATTACGGTAGTTTTTTATGCGATTTTTTCATTAGCAATTTCAGTTCTTAATGGGATGCAGCAATACAAGTTGTTTAATATTATCAATGTATTAGCAAGTGTAGTTGGATTAATATTTTCATTAACAATGGTTATGCTTTATGGTATTAAAGGGGCCTTAATATCTGCTGTAACTTACCAATCAGTTGTATTCATCATGTTGCTGTTTTTTATTAGAAATGCAACATGGTTTCAATGGGATAAAATAAAGTCAGCTGTTGTTAACCGAAGTGATTATATAAAGTTATCTAAGTTTTCGCTTATGGCTCTGGTATCTGCCGCTGCAGTTCCTTTAGTACAAATTATTATTCGAAAGTATCTTGCTTTAAAAGTTAGTCCTGAAGCGGTAGGTTTTTATGAGGGTGTAAATCGGTTATCTTTAATTTATCTTAGTTTAATTACCACCACATTTTCTGTTTACTATTTACCAAAACTATCTGCATCAAAAAATAACGAAGAACTTAAGGGGCTTATTTTAAAAGGATATACCTTCATTCTCCCTGTTACCACATTAATTTTATTAGCGACATATTTTCTTCGCAATATTGTTATTACTGTAGTTTTTGCCGATTCGTTTTTGCCAATGGAAGCTTATTTCTTACCACAGTTAATTGGCGATTTTTTTAAAATTGCAAGTTGGCTTTTAGCCATGCAAATGATTGCAAAAGCGCAAACAAAATTATTCATCATTACAGAACTTCTTTTTGGGTTGCTCTTAATTG
>JBILPP010000059.1:0-8140 GCA_044373765.1 Bacteroidia bacterium | reverse complement strand
GAGCAAAAACTCCAGCAAGCTAAATTCTTTTGCGGTTAGGTCAATATATTTACCACCTCTTCTAACGCTCTTCTCGTCTAGGTTCATTTCTAAGTCAGCCACCTTAAGTATCTTGGGCAATTGAACTGTATCAGTGAATCGTTTACTTAAAGCGCGAATGCGAGCTACCAATTCTTTAAATTCAAATGGTTTTACCATGTAGTCATCGGCACCAGTTTCTAAGCCTGTAACTTTATCATCCGTTGTTCCTAAGGCAGTTAACATCAGTATCGGAGTTTTGATTCCCTCTTCACGCAGTTTTTTACACAAGTCTAACCCATTTATGTAGGGTATCATTAAGTCTAGCACAATCACATCAAATTCGTTTTCGGTTGCCAATTTATGTCCGAAAAAACCATCATAAGCTACCGTTACATTGTTCGATTGCTCTTCTAAACCTTGCTTTATAAACGAGGCAACCTTAGGTTCATCTTCAATTACTAGTATCTTCATTTGGTTGTGTTATTAAAGAAGCGAATATCAGGTGAAGACATTAAAGAATGAGGGGCAAACGCATTAAAAAGGTATTAAAGAAACCGGTACGTTATCCTCCTGCTTTTTTTGCTTTATATCCTTTTGATGTCAACCAGTTGATAATTTTATCCCTGTGGTCGCCTTGAATCAGTATTTCGTCATCCTTCACACTGCCACCTCCGCCACAATGTTTTTTAAGATTTGAACCAAGTTCGTTTAAATCGTCTATTGTTCCTATAAATCCATTAATACGTGAAACGAGTTTACTCCCCCCTTTTCTATCAAGGTATACTTTTAACTGTTGTTGCTGTGGAGGCAATGTTTCAAACTCATTATCATTTGATGTGTTGAAGTCGAAATCGCTATTGGTGGAATATATCATTCCTCCATTTTTATTTTTTGAACTCATGCTACAATTATTTTTAAGTTAGCCGGAATTAATTTTACATCAATTTGTAAATCCATGATAAGGGGTTCGCCATCAATATTAACTACTTCTGCTTTTTCTCTTTCAATAATAATGTGTTTCCCACTAAGCACTTTAACATGTGCCGAACGATGAATGGTTTTATTAAAAATCCGCGCACCCAATTGCGGCATTTGATGGACTTTAAATGGTTTAAGTATCGTAACCTCAAATACGCCATCATTAATATTTGCAGTAGGTGCAATAAAGGCGTTGTTGCCGTATTGCGATCCGTTTGCTACACAAACTAAAAAGGCATCTTCGGTTATGCTTACACCATCAACTTTAATTTGATATTTTCTGGTTTGGTATTTCGCAAACTCTGCCAAAGTAATTTTGGTGTATTGCCAAAAGCCTCTTTTAGGCGCATTTGCAAACATCCAACTAACATGTGCATCAAAACCAACACCTGCAACATTCAAAAAAAACTCATTATTGGCGAGTCCAGTATCCATTACTATGTAATTATAGTTATTAATAGATTTAAGGGCCTCTTCTTGTTTCATACTTAAATTTAAATGGCGCGCTAGGCCATTTCCTGAACCTAAAGGTATAATCCCAAAGAGAATATCTGTTCCTGCTATGTATTTTGCGGTATTATTTATTGTACCATCGCCACCAACTGCAACTATTACATCATATTGTTGTGCAACACATGCTTTGGCTAATTCTTTATTGTGTTCAGTAGATTGGGTGTAAAATAAATCGCAATCGAAAATATTTTTATTGATGTGTTTATCAACTAGCACAGCGAAGTTATCTTTTGATATACCTCCTGAAATAGGGTTGATAATAAATGCAAGTTTCTTTTTCACGAATAGCAACGTTATTTACACATACAATAAATAGATATCTTCAAGCACAAAGTTAATGATTCCCAAATTTATACCTAAGGCCTGCATGTAAATCTATCCTAGATATATTATCCGGCTCGGTATACGTCACCGTTCGTTTAGATCGAGCGTTAATATCCGTAATTGAGGCTTTGGTTAAGGAGCCAGAGTAAGCTCCTAGCTTTAAACTCAAAGCTAAATTATATCCCATATTTATATCCAAAATTCCTTGTAGATTTAAACCTATTGTTGATGATTCTATTTTAAATGGAATAGCTAAACTTGCATCATTAACATAGTTGGTATACCCAATGCCTAAAGCAATCATTGGCAACACAGACTGTTTTGTATTGCCAAATTTTATATACAAAGTGGGAGCTAAGTAATGCGTATTAATATTGTCTGATAAAGGGCCTATCAGGGTATCATTGGTAGTATACACCACCACTTTATCAATACGGTTTTGAGTATTGAAATTGTCATAATGAAAACCAAATCCTATTCGTGAATTAATAAAATACATGGCATTTACATGAATTGATGTTCCCGAACGCAACTCTGTGAGGTATTTTTTGTAAAAATCAGGGATGCTTCCTTCTGGTAAGGGCGCAAATAAGTAACCCAAACCAACAGATGCCGATAGGTAAAAACCGATCCCAGAGTTGTTATTCAGCCTTCCTTTATGTTTTAAAAAAATTGAATCAGCAGGCAGTACGTTGTATTGGAAGTTTTTTACTTGTTGGGTGGCAATATTACCTGATTTAATTAACCCTCCGTTGTTGAAATAGTAACTTATATACAAGGCGCCAAGTTCATTAATTTTACAAGGAATACTATCATTATTTGTTTTGATAATTAAGTCTTGAGCCTTTATATGAATTGCGAAAATGATTAACAAGGTCAATAGGATACAATTTTTCATAAGTATTATTGATCAGTTTTATTTCTATAATTAGGTCGTACAATTCCGTTAACTAAAGTAGATGTGCAATATACAACATACTGACAAATGTGTAAAGCCTGTTTATGCTGGTTATGGTTGTTGGTTTTTAAGCTTAAATTGTTACTAATTTAGATAAACGTATCGCAGAATGGTCTATCCAAATAGATCAGTTGATTGTGGAAATGATTTTAACTCATCTGAAATTATTGAATAAAGTTAGAGGAGAATAATAAAAAAAAACGCTGTTGATTAATCAACAGCGTTTAAATATAATTTGATAATAAATTAACCTGCGCTTTGTGCAGCAGCACCACTTACAATCTCCGAAATTTCGGTTGTAATAGCAGCCTGACGTGCGCGGTTATATTCTACTTTTAAGCTTTTTAATAAATCACCCGCGTTTTCTGTTGCTTTATCCATTGCCACCATACGAGCACCATGCTCAGAGGCAAACGAATCAAGTAACGCACGGTACAACTGTGTTTTTAAAATCCGGGGAATTAATGCTTCCAAAATTTCAACGTTAGACGGTTCAAAAATATAGTCATTCTTTTTACCGTCTTTTGCTTTTCCACCAAAGTTGTTTACATCAATTGGTAAAAAGGGCTCATTTGCTAAAATCAATGTAGCAGCGTTTTTAAATTGATTATATACCAATTCAATCGCATCAAATTTCTTACTTTGGTATGCGCCAAGTAAAAATTCGCCAATTTTAAAGCCTGCGTCACCGCTTAAATTTAAAAACGTATCACGGAAAGTGTAATCCATGTTAGCGTTTGTTTTAGCAAAAAACTCACCACCTTTTTTACCTATTGGCAATATAGTGATGTTTTTACCTGCATATTTTTCTTTAACTAAGGTATTGGCTAATTTAGCTACGTTGCTATTAAAGCCTCCGCACAAGCCTCTGTCACTAGTAATTACAACCAACAACACATTATTTACTTCGCGCTTTTCAAAGTAAACCTTTAAAGAATCAACTTCAACGCTATCGGCTAGGTTGCCTAAAATACCATTTAGTTTTTCGGCATAAGGGCGCATTTGAATAATGGCATTCTGAGCCCTGCGCAATTTGGTAGCACTTACCAATTTCATCGCCTTGGTAATTTGTTGGGTTGATGTAACCGAAGTGATACGTGTACGTACTTCTTTTAAGTTTGCCATTTTTAATGATGATTGGTTGATAAAATAACCGATTGAATTGGTGACAAATCAACCGGTTACTTTCAACTATTTTCTAAACGCTTATGCGCTATATTTTGCTGATAATTCTTTAGCTACCGATTCAATGGTATTGGTAACTTCCTCACTTAGGTTGCCTTTTTTCAAGTCAGCTAAAATATTGCTGTGTTTGGCTTCCATAAACTGGTGGAAATCGCTTTCAAATTCACGAACTTTATTTACAGGTATATTATTTAATAAGCCTTTAGTACCTAAGTAAATAATAGCAACTTGCTTCTCAACTGTTAGTGGAGAGAACTGACCTTGTTTTAAAATTTCCACGTTACGTACACCTTTAGCCAAAACGGCTTTGGTTGCTGCATCTAAGTCTGAACCGAATTTCGAGAATGCCTCTAATTCACGGTATTGCGCTTGATCCAACTTTAATGTACCCGCTACCTTTTTCATTGATTTAATTTGAGCGTTTCCACCCACACGTGATACTGAAATACCTACGTTAATAGCCGGACGAACGCCAGAGTTAAATAAATTCGACTCTAGGAAAATCTGACCATCAGTAATCGAAATTACATTAGTAGGGATGTATGCTGATACGTCACCAGCTTGTGTTTCAATAATTGGTAATGCAGTTAACGATCCTCCACCTTTTACTAAATGCTTAATAGAAAGTGGAATATCATTCATGGCTTGAGCAATGCTATCAGTTGCATTAATTTTTGCAGCTCTTTCTAACAAACGGCTGTGCAAATAAAATACGTCACCTGGATATGCTTCACGACCTGGTGGGCGTTTTAGCAACAAAGAAACTTCACGATAAGCCACTGCTTGTTTCGACAAATCATCAAAAACAATTAATGCAGGACGACCAGTGTCGCGGAAAAATTCACCTATTGCAGCTCCACCCATAGGGGCAAAAAATTGCATTGGAGCTGGGTCTGATGAAGTAGCTGTTACAACTACAGTATATGGCATTGCACCTTTTTCCTCTAAAGTTTTTACCACTTGGGCAACTGTAGAAGCTTTTTGTCCGATAGCCACATATATACAAAACACAGGATGACCTGCATCGTAAAATTCTTTTTGGTTAATAATGGTATCAATACAAACTGCAGTTTTACCTGTTTGACGGTCACCAATTACTAACTCACGTTGTCCACGTCCGATTGGAATCATCGCATCAATAGCTTTAATACCCGTTTGAAGTGGTTCTTTTACTGGTTCGCGATAAATAACACCAGGAGCTTTACGCTCCAAAGGCATTTCATATAAATCGCCAGTAATTGGGCCTTTACCATCAATCGGAAAACCTAAAGTATTTACAACGCGTCCTAGCATTCCTTCACCTACTTTAATAGATGCAATACGTCCTGTGCGTTTTACGGTATCACCTTCAATAATTGAATCTGATGAACCAAGTAATACAGCACCCACATTGTCTTCTTCAAGGTTAAGTACAATAGCTTGTACACCATTTGCAAATTCAACTAATTCCCCACTCTGAACTTTGGTTAAGCCGTAAATACGAGCAATACCATCGCCCACTTGTAATACGGTACCTACTTCTTCTAATTCAGCTTCTGATTTAAAGCTGCTGAGTTGCTCTCTAATGATTGCAGATACCTCATCAGGTCTGATCTCTACCATAAATTGTTTTATTTAGAAATGTAACTGTTTAATAATTCTTGTTTTAGCTTACCAAGTTTTCCTGCAATACTTGCATCAAACAACTTGTCTCCTACCTGCACCACAATACCTCCAATCAATTCTGGTTCAACGGTTGCAGAAATATTTATTTTTTGGCCAGTTTGGCTTTCAATGTGACCTTTAATCTCGTCAATTACCGCATCACTTAGTTCTATAGCCGATTTAACTGTTGCATTAGCTATGTTATTTAGCTGGTTGTACTGTTCTATAAAGCCTTTTGCAATGGTTCCCAAAAAACCTTCTCGTTTTTTACGGATAATAATCTCGAAAAATTTAATGGTTAGTGGTTGAAAATGTTTCTCGAACAAGTGTTTTACAACGGCTAACTTTTTATCGCCCGGAACAATCGGACTTGCCAATAAGTTGCGCATGTCGCCACTGTTCGTTACTATATTAGCAAAAGTTTTCATGTCGCTTAAAACGGCATCAAGGCTCTTTTGCTCGATGGATAAGTCGAGTATCGACTTAGCGTATCTGGCGGCTACCCTGTATTCTGACATGTTAATTTAGGCTAATTGATTTTAAGTTTTCATTTACAAAAGCCTCTTGTTGGCCGCGATCTGCCAATTGTTTGCGAAGTACTTTCTCTGCCATATCAATTGATAATATGGCTACTTGCGATTTCAATTCGTTCATCGCATTTAGTTTTTCACGCTCAATGGCATCTTTAGCTGCAGCTATCATTTTATCACCTTCTGATTTGGCATCATTTTTAGCTTTCGCTAAAATTTGATCTTTTATTTCGCTGGCTTCTTTAAGTAAAGAATCACGTTCTGCACGCGCTTCGTTTAATAAACGCTCATTGTCGTTTTTTAGTAGTTGCATTTGATCACGAGCCGCTTCAGCTTGTTTTAATGCATCTTCAATGCTATCCTCACGTTCTTTTAAAGCCGCTGTAATTGGTTTCCATGCAAATTTGGTTAACAAAAACATTAAAATAAGAAATGATAATGTAGACCAAACTACTAATCCTATACTGGGTGTTACTAATTCCATAAGTCAAATACTTTTTTCTGTTGTGATGTTTTAAAATCGGAAAAGAAAGCCCGATTAGATTTTAACTACAATCGGGCTTTGCTTTGATTAACTAACCGTTGCCTAACAAAGCAACTACTACCGCGAATAATGATACAGCTTCTACGAAGGCTGCAGCAATAAGCATAGCAGTTTGAATTTTGTTAGCGGCTTCAGGTTGGCGGGCCATACCTTCCATGGCTGATCCACCGATTCTTCCGATACCTAAGCCGGCACCAATTGCAGCTAATCCAGCTCCGATTGCAGCGATACTTCCTGTCATTGTTGTGTTTATTTATTTTAGTTTAACAAAAAAAGTTTCAATTTAAAAATAGTTTAATGATGTTCTCCTTCGTGGTGAGGCTTTTCTAGTGCCATACTGATATATACTGCCGATAAGATGGTGAAGATGAATGCCTGTATAAAGGCAACCAACATTTCAATTACACTGATGAATACAACAAATGGAACAGAAACGCCTGCAACAGCAATCGATTTGAATATAAAAATCAAACAAATTAAACTCAATACTAAGATGTGACCTGCAGTAATATTCGCAAAAAGGCGAATCATTAGTGCGAATGGTTTTGTAAACAAGCCAATGATTTCAACCGGTATTAACAAAGGATATAACCATTTGGGAACATGTGGTGTGAAAACATGACTCCAGTATGTTTTTGTTCCGTTAATATTCGTAATGACAAACGTTGCAACAGCCAAAACCAAAGTAACAGCAATATTGCCAGTAACATTTGCTCCTCCTGGAAAAAATGGAACAAGTCCTAAAACGTTGTTCATCCATATAAAGAAGAATACAGTGAGTAGATATGGCATAAAGCGTGCATAATTTTCGCCTAAATTCGGACGAGCAATATCATCTCTTACAAAGATAATAATCGGTTCTAACCAAGAACCTAAACCTTTTGGTGCACCTATACCACGTTTTTTATATCCGTTAGCAATACTGATGAAAATTACCAACAACAAAATAACAGATAATAGTAATGAGGCAATGTTTTTGGTGATGGAAAAGTCTATAATAGAATCTGAAGCTACAACATCAATATTACCAACGGCATCTACTACTTTAATGTTTTCTTTTTGTTCTCCAGGATTTTTAACAATGCGGTAATTATAATGTGCACCTTGGTGTGTTGCATGTCCATGATCGAATTTACCTGAAGAGAAAAACTCAAAACCTTTGTTTGTATATAAAATTACCGGTAAATGAATAGAGGTATGTCCCCACAAATGCCAATCGTGTGCATCTGCAATATGTTCCATAATTACCTGACTGGTATTGAATTTCTCCTCACCTGTAGCAGCATGATCAACTTGATTAACTTCTTCTTTTTGAGAGCTTGTATCCGTTTGTTCAACCGTTGCTGCAACTTGCTCAATAGCATTATTTTGCTCGTGTTGAGCGTGAGCTACATTATTTAGAAGTAAAAATGTAACAAAAAATACAGCAGAAAATAGTATGTC
>JBILPP010000058.1:0-8158 GCA_044373765.1 Bacteroidia bacterium | reverse complement strand
TAATGCCACAACTAAAGTTGTATTTCCACATTTATTTTGGGTTGGACTTATAAAGCTGCTGATTCCTAAATCAACATCATTTATACTAATGTTAAATACAAGCGAATTAGGCGCTGTAGATCCAAAATCGTAAACACGCACATAATAAGTTTGTCCAATAATTAAACCTGTTGCCCTCAAGTTTTCTGTCATGCCATTACCATTTGCATTTACACATTGCATTGATGTTAACAATCCACACGAACCACTAAATAATTCAACTACTGCATTAAATGAATTTGTTGCACCAACCGAAATATTATGAGCTGTTGAAACTGCAGTAAACTTATACCACACATCGTCATCAGCTGTTCCAACATGACCAATCATACTCTGTGTTGCATTTAAAACAGTCCCATTTATTGGGGTTGATGATGTTGGATTAATTAATGTAGCACCAGAACAATTATCATTTGAAGGTGCTGCTGCTATAGTTGTAAAGTTATTTACAAAACATCCTGATGCTGAACCGCCAAGATTGGAAGGAATAACCATCCAATAGTAGGGTGTTGCATTTAGCAAACCAGAAGCATTATAACTTGTTGAAGTTATCCCATTGGCAATAAGCGCTGAGCTTAATAAACTGTTAACATCCGATTGATTGCTACTTAAGTATAAAGCAAAAGATGTTGGCGTACCCGATCCTGCGGCCCAAGTTAAATTTATGGCAGTGTCCGTGTTTGATGTTAAAATTGCAGGAGTTAAACTTCTTGCACAAGATGGAACTGTTCCAGTGGTTGACAAAGTAAAATATGTGCAACCTGATGAAGAACCATTGGCATTATTGGCAATCACCCTCCAATAATAAGTGGTTGATGCATTAAGTGTATTTGCAGGCAAACTATATGATAAGCTTGTTAAAGCATTTGCTCCGCTTAAAGTTAACGTATCAGTAAATAGCGTATTGGTTGCAATTTGTAAACGGTAAGTTTTTACACCAACTGATGGGGTGGTTGATGCTGTCCATGAAAATGTTTGAGCATTGCTTCTAATCATGTTATTGATATTATTAGCAGGAGCTGTTAATGATGGACAATTAGGCGAAACGTTACTTACTGTAATTGTAAATCCTGTTGCTGGAGTTGCTCCATTTGCTGAATGGTAAACCCTAACGTAATAAACAGTACCTATGTTAGTGGAAATATCAACCGACTCCTCTCCTGCTGCACCCGTGCTACTTACACATCCAAGACTTAATAATGCGTTACACGAACCAGTAAAATACTGCATCACGGCATTAAAGGCAGAACCTCCGTCAACGGTTAAACGTGTAATTGTGCTTGAAGCTGAAAATTTATACCAAACATCATCATCTGCAGTGCCAGGATTGCTAGCCGAACATGCTATTACACCAACACTTGCAGTAGCATTGGCTGTATTTCCAGAAATCACAGATGCACCTAAATTCAGTTGTATGGCATTTGCACAATCGTTATTTACAGGAGGAGTAATAATGTTGTAAACAGATATAGCAAAGTTACCTGATCCACCAGAACCTGTGTTGGCATCGTATACCCTTATAAAATATGTTCCCTCTATTAAGGTGTCAACAATTAGTGTTTCTATCAATCCGTTTCCAGTAGCATTTGCGCATGATATATTGGTAAGGGAATTACAATTACCAGTAAATAATTGCACCACACTATTGTACCCCCCCGAAGCATTTACCGAAATCCCATACGAACCCGCATTGGTTAATGTAAACTTAAACCACACATCATCATCAGCTATGCCAGATGCAGCCGCATTACACAAAGGAATGGAGGCCGATGTTGTGGCGCTTTTTGATGTATACACACTGCAAAAATCATTCTGAATGCCATTTTGAATAGGCAATGTGATTGCTGTATTGCACTCGTCATTAGTGATAGCAGGCGTTGAGGCAGAAACAACAGATGCATAAGCATCTGGAACAAAAGTTAATGTACTATAGCAACTTGGTAGTTCAGAAATATTGGCAATATTGGCATTCGAAAAATTTAATACATTAGCCAACTGTTGGCAAACCAATTGACCGTTAGCTGGGGTTGCAGAAACCGTATTGCCACTTAAACCGGCACTGTAACTATAAGTATAATTAGCTGTACCGTTAAAGCCAAACATCTTTCCATACACAAATTCTATTCTGTCATTTTGTTCAAACAATTTGAGTTGAAAGTTTATACTTGGACCAGCATTGTTGTAAATTTCCATTTCAGCCCATTCTATGGTAAGTATTTGATTGCCCTGTTGCCCAGTTACCAAGTACTTGATAGAACTTTCGAGCAGCGTTCTTTGAGCTGCTTGAGAGGCCGTTGATAAATACCCTTGACAAACCAGATCTTCCCAGAATGGCGCAATAATTTGCTTTTGACTACTGAAACTATTTGTATACGATGCGGTTGATAACATGTTGAACGTTACAAATCCATTGGTATTTACTTTTAATTCAGTAATTGGTAAACCTTGATACGAAAACCCTGTAAAACCCAGAGCAGATAAATTTAATGCGTCACTCATTTTATCATCAGCATTAAATGTTCCGCTCCACGTAAGCATGTTGCCTGAACTCATTATACTACTAAATGATGTATTGGTATTGCGGTTAATTGTAAAGTTGAGCGGAGCAACAGCAGTTGTAAAACTAAAGGTATTGTTATTAAGGCTAGCATTACCCATCGCATTTAAAGCAACCACTTTCCAATAGTAAACGCTTGATGAGTTTAAATTTGAGGTTAAGGAATAGTTATTAATATTATGTGATGAAACCAGTACCGCAGCAGGCAATTCATTATCAACATCAAGTTGGTTTGTACTCAAATAAACACGATAAGATGCAGCCCCACAAACGTTTGGCCACGATAGCGACAATGCTGATGTATTTACATTAGTTTGGTTATTTGTGGGTGATGTTGGAGAGGTGATTGCCAAAATTGGTGCAATTAGCTTGGGTGCTGCTGAGTGATTATATGCTTTATCTTCATGCACTATTGCATAAACATAACTGGTACCCGAAATAATTGTATTATCAATGTAAGTAGTCAGATCAGCCGAAACAGTATCTAGAACAGTCCAAGAGCCGAATACACTTTCACCGTAACCACCACTTTTACTATATATTACTTGATTATTTAAAGAAGGTGCTACTGTGGTACAATTTCCAATTGTACGTAAAATAATGGAACGTTGTACACCACTTCCTCCTGTATTGTCTGTTCCATTTTGCCAATTTAATGTGACTGCATTTGATGAAAAAGTTGATGTAAAACTACTTGCCGAGTTAGGTGAAGTTAAATCAACATTTGCACTGTTACTAACATATGCAATAATATCGTCCCAATAAAAAACACGCGCTTGAGTTCCGGTGCTTGAATACATATTAAAACGTGGTTTCCATGAAACATTACTAGAGCTTGTATTTTGAATAGATCTAGTAATTTGGTAATAAGTATTATTCGCAGCAGGGGTTAATGCCGTTCCCATGTCGCCCAATACACCAAGTGATACACGAGAATTGGTATTGCGCGTTGTAACTTGGTAATGTGCCAACAAAATAAGGTATTGGTTAGCAGGAACCACAATGTTACTGTTGCTCTCAATGTAACCATTTGTAGCTGTGTTACTGTAATTATTGGTAAAAGCATTTAGGCCATTTCGCATTTTTGTATTTGATACAGCGCTCGTTCCTGGATGGTTTGCGGTTATCCAACCAGTTAGTGAAGTAGAACTGGCTTCGAAGCCAAAATTAGTTACTGGATTAGATTGAGCCAGTAACACTTGCTGATTTATCAATAACATAATTGATAGTATGCAAGTAAACAGATTGTAGATTGTTTTATACATGACGAGTTGCATTTATTGAGTACAAATATATATGCATACAAAACGAACTACGGTTTTACTAAATAAATGGCTGTGTGTAACAACTTGAAATTCAGCTGTAAAAAATTTTATACCTAGCTGTAAAACTGATAAAAACTCCATTTATTTCTATTTATAGCAATTTATACCAATAAATATCAACTCGTATTAATTAAATTCAAATCCATTAAATTGAATCTATTACACCGATAGAATATGACAATCATTGGCTGAAGGGCATAAAAAAAGCCCCGACCAATTGGTCGGGGCTTTTTATGGTAAATCAATCAAATATTATTCGGCAACTACTTCAATTGCAATTGGAACTACAACATCTCTGTGTAAATTCACAATGGCTTCGTATGTACCTAATAATTTAATATCATCAACTTCAATTTTTCTGCGGTCAATTTCGTAACCTAGGTTTTTTAGAGATTGTGATACCTGCAATGGAGTAATAGAACCAAATATTTTTCCGTTACTACCCGCTTTTGTGCCAATAGTTAACTTCAATTCTTTTAGTTTGTCAGAAAGAGCCAAAGCATCTGCTTTCATTTTTTCACGCTTCAATGCACCTTGACGGTTGTTTTCTTCCATCATCTTGATATTTGATGAAGTAGCCATAACGGCTAAACCGCGAGGGAAAAGGTAGTTATTTGCATAACCGTCTTTAACAGTTAGTACATCACCTTGCGCACCAAGGTTTTTCAAGTTTTCTTTAAGTATAATTTTCATCTTGATGTTCCTGTTGAAATTATTTTAAACCATCAGCAACGTAAGGTAAAACAGCTAAGTGGCGAGCTTTTTTAACTGCCAATGCAATTTTACGTTGGTATTTCAATGAAGTACCGGTAATTCTACGAGGTAGAATCTTACCTTGCTCATTAACAAACTTCATCAAGAAGTTAGCATCCTTATAGTCAATATACTTGATTCCGTTCTTTTTAAAACGGCAGTATTTTTTCTTTAACGGAGTTTCCGGAGTGGTGTTAAACACCATAGCCGGATTGTGTTGAGTTTTTGGTCTGCTCATAAATTACTTTCCTTCTTGTTGTTTTTCTTTTTTGTTTTGATTGAACTCACCATTGCGTTTACGTTGATTGTAAACTTGTGCATGCTTGTCTAACGATGTTGTTAAGAAGCGCATGATTCTTTCATCACGTCTGAAGGTCAATTCAAATTTTGCGACAAACTCAGCTGGTGCTTTGTACTCATAGATAATATAAAAACCTGTGGTTTTTTTATCTATGGCATAAGCCAACTTTGTTAAGCCCCAATTTTCTTCATGAACCATCTCTCCGCCATTGTCCGTAATAAAACTACGGTATTTGGCTACAGCATCTTTCAGCTGCTCTTCAGAGAGCACGGGTGTGAAAATAATCACAGATTCATAGTCGTTTAAGACAACTTGCTCATTTGTTGTTTTTTTAGCTGCCATTCTTGGGTTATTTTTTATATAAAAGGACGGCAAAAGTATGCATATTTTATATAACTACCAAACATTTACTAAAATCAGCTTAAAAAAGCTGCATCAACTTCACTTACTTTAAATAACAAGGTTTGTTAATTGGGTAAAACTACACATAAATACTGAGTTTATCAGCACTAAAACCCATTAATACATGTTTGTGTACTAATTCTACACACCCTGTTGAAATCCATTTTACACGCATATGTTATCCTAACCTAATTTCGCCCCTCTGTAATATGATCGAATTTATCACTCCATATAGTTGGATACTCCTTTCGGCACTTGGCATTTCGACCACTGTGCTACTTTACTATTATTTTGCGGTATTTGGCAAGTTTGCCTTCTTTAAACCACAACCTGCAACAAATAATAGGCTCGAACCCGTTTCTGTTATTATAGCTGCGCGCAACGAGTTTGATAACCTGCAAAAAAACCTCCTCACTATTTTAGAGCAAGATTACCCCGATTTTGAAGTGGTGGTAGTAAATGATTGCAGTTGGGATGGCAGCCAAGCTTGGTTGGAAGAACTCCAAAAATCTCAACCCCGATTAAAAATATCACAAATTATTGAGCAAGAGAAATACCCTACAGGTAAAAAGTTTGCTGTAACTATGGGTATTAAAGCTGCTAAATACGATTTGCTTTTATTTACCGATGCTGATTGCGAACCCGCATCAGACCAATGGATTCGTAATATGCAAAGCCGATTTACTCCTGGTAAAGATATTGTTCTTGGCTTTTCGCCCTACCGCAAAACAAAAGGCTTTTTAAACCAATTTATAAGATTCGAAACACTGATTACTGCGCAGTTTTACTTTTCAATGGCACTGCGTAATAACCCATTTATGGGAGTTGGTCGTAATTTGGCTTACCGCAAAGATTTGTTTTTTAAACACAAGGGCTTTGCTAGTCACCAACATATCATGTCGGGCGATGATGACCTTTTTATCAATCAAGCAGCCACAACTACAAACGTGGCCATAGAAATTGATTCTGCTTCATTTGTAAACACCGAAGCAAAAACAACTTTCGATTCTTGGAGCAACCAAAAATCGCGTCACATGACTACAGGGAAATACTACAAAACCGAGCATAAACGTGTTTTAGGTACCTATTACTCGGCCATTATATTTTATTACGCTTTTGTAGCTACTAATTTAATCGTAAACATATACACTTGGCCAATTGTAGTAGGAATCTTCGCGGTCAAATACATAAGTCAAAGTGTGGTGTTTTATTTCAGCGGTAAAAAACTTAAATATCAATCGTTGGTGTTTAACTTATTGGTATTAGATATCGTGTACTTACTTTATATGGTTGTATACGGCACCAAAGGCTTATTTTCCAAAAACAGAAAACAATGGTAAGGTTAACATACCTTCGTAAAAGTTATGATTGATATTATTTTAAAGTACTTCCCCGAAATAACCGAACTTCAAAAACAACAGTTTGCAGCCTTGTATGAATTATACAAAACAGCAAACGAAAAGGTAAACGTAATTTCGCGCAAGGATATTGACCAACTATACGAACGTCATATCATGCACTCATTAGCCATTGCTAAGTTTGTACAATTTATTCCGCATACAAAGGTTTTAGATTTAGGCACAGGTGGTGGATTTCCCGGTATTCCACTTGCCATTATGTTTCCAGAAGTTAATTTCACCTTATGCGATAGCATCAGCAAAAAAATAGTAGTAGCAGAAAGTGTTGCAGAAGCACTTGAATTGCCCAACACTGATTTTGTGGTAGGAAGGGTCGAAAACCTGAAAGAACAATTTGAGTTTGTTATTAGCCGTGCCGTTGCCCCAATGGATCAACTATATCGCTGGACTCAAAGTTATATTGATGAAACCAGCCGCAACAGCAAAATAAATGGTTATTTACTTTTAAAAGGAGGCGATTTAAAAGAAGAAACCAAAGCCATTAAAAGAATGAATCGTAAACTTTTTGTGGATGAATACCCATTAAAAGATTGGTTTGATGAAGAGTTCTTTGAAACCAAAAAACTTATTTACATTTATAGGTATTAACCATTTTATATACCAATCGGTTGCCCAAAAGGTAGCCGATTTTTTTTATCAAAAACCACCAAAATAGGCTGATATCAATAGCGTGTCACGTCACCCATTTTTGGATGCGGATACAATTATTATCTATTCAACAACTAGCTTTTTATACCCTACTTTACCTGTTTGTGTTAATCTAATTATATACACGCCCGTTTGCAGGTTGTGTTGTATGGCATTAGAGGTATAAATATGATGCTGTTCTAAAACCATTTTTCCTGTTACATCAAAAACTTGTAATTGCGCATTTTTCACATCCCCACCAATGTTAAAATAACGGCTAGATGGATTAGGATAAATTTCTATATCCATTTTTTGTGCATGCTGCTCCATCAACCCAACGGCATTAACGCCACCAGTAACGCTTACTGCTGTACCTAACGACAATTGGTTGTATTGACCTGATGCTGAAGTTTCGATAAACAAAGCCCTTACGTGCATATAATTTACACCCTGAAATATATTGCTAATACTTGCCGAATTGGTATTACTTGTTGCAATGGCATTACCACCTTGCATGGCATTTAGCGATCTAAAAACCTGGTAACCCAGAGCTCCCGGAACGGCATCCCAAGTTAAGTTATACGTGGTTGAATCTGCATTAGGTATGGCTTTTACATTTTGCGGCATGGCATTATAAAACAAACGCAAACTGGGATCGCCCATTAACGAAACATGCACATATGATGGAAAGTAACTGCTAAAATATCCACTTAAAGTAACGGGAGTGAGTAGTCTA
>JBILPP010000057.1:0-8286 GCA_044373765.1 Bacteroidia bacterium | reverse complement strand
TAATACCCGTATCGGCATGCTCAAGTTTTAACTCTCCACCATGCTCTTTTTTCCAATCTTTATTGATGTACAACAATAAGTTTAAATTCCTGAACCACTTATCGTTTAATGGATGGTAATTAAAATCGGCATGCATATCTAAAAAGCTGCCCGTTTTACCTTGATGAATTCCACCACCATAAAAAGCATTGTCAACAAATACATCCTCATTACTCACATATTTCAACCATTTTTGAAAACGCTCTGAGATGAAATCTTGGTACAACTCTTCAAACAAACCACCTAATTCTCTGTACTTAGATTTCTCGAATTTGTTTTTACCAAAAACATAATCCGCACTAGGCGTTTCTATATCAGGTATCAAGCTGTATAATTCTGCTAATTTAACTTCATCACAAACACCATCAACAGCTAAATGCGGAAATGGCTTCGCGTTTAAAAAATCATTCCTAAACTTTTCTTGATTGGCCTCTATATAATCAAATCTAATCATTGCTTTAAAAGTAATAGTTTGAAACAAATATGCGCATTAGCATTGATAGTTTGAATGATAATTATCAAATAATACTGAATATATTGCAATCTTACATCAAGTAACTAAATAGAAACGTTAAAAGTATAAGTATCTGTTTAGGATTATTTTACGTTAAACCATTTTGAAATTTAATTGTTTATTTAAGAGTGAAATTATTGTTACAAGTACTTTTAAGCCTATTTTTAGTAATACAGGGTATTAATTTAAATGCGCAAACTGTAAGCGGTTTTGTTAAAGATTCTGCATCAGGGGAAGGCTTAGTAGGTGCGATTATAAAAACTATTGATGGTAAAAAAGGAACAGCTTCTGACACGAGAGGGTTTTATAAATTAGAGCTGAACCAAGGCTTGCAAACATTGCAAATTTCGTACTTGGGTTATATGACCCAACAAATACCCATCACATTATCTGGAAAAAATATTAAAGTAAATTTTTTATTAGGAGCTAATGCCGTGTCAACCAAAGAGGCTGTAATTACAGGACAAAGAAACAATAAAAATGTAACCAGCACAGAAATGAGCCGGGTTGAACTGAGTGGCGAACAAGTGAAAACATTACCAGTAATTTTTGGCGAGCCTGATGTTTTAAAAGCAATTACTTTATTACCTGGCATTAAAAGTGGCGGTGAAGGTGGCACTGGATTTTATGTACGAGGTGGTGGGCCTGATCAGAATTTAATTTTAATGGACGATGCTGTGATTTATAATGCATCACATTTATTGGGCTTCCTTTCCGTTTTTAATACAGATGCTGTAAGAAATGTAGAAGTTATTAAAGGCGGAATGCCCGCAAATTATGGTGGACGGCTATCATCAATACTCAATGTTAATTTACGCGAGGGTGACGAACAACGATACAAAGTAAATGGTGGTATTGGGTTGATATCATCTAGAATAATGGCTGAAGGACCAATAAAAAAAGGCAAAAGTGCATTTATGGTAGCTGCCAGAAGAACATATATTGATGCTGTGGTTAAACCCTTTTTAACCGAGGAGCAAAAATCAAATGGATATTATTTTTACGACTTTAATGCCAAAGCGCACATTAATTTAAACGAAAAAAACAAACTCACTTTCTCGGGGTATTATGGCAGAGATATATTTAATTTTAAAAGCCCCACAAATCAATTGGTAAAATTCCAGATTGGCTGGGGTAATGCAGCCGCTAGTTTAAAATGGTTTCATGGCTTTAATAAAAACTTATACTCCAATACCATTTTTATATACAACCGATACGATTTAAATAATAAGTTTGAGTTTGGCGAAAATGGATTTCAGCTTTCTTCAGGTGTGGAGGATTTAAATATTAAACAAGACTTTTACTATACACCAAACAAAAAACACAGCATAAAATTTGGCGGGCAATACATTTACCACACCTTTAAACCAGGCATTGCCACCGGACAGGTAGGCACCATAACCATTAACGAGACTATAAATAAACAATACGCACACGAATGGGCGTTTTATGCCATGGATGAATTTAAATTGGGAAATAGATTTACCTTTAATGCAGGAATAAGGGCGGTATTTTTCACACAAGTGGGTCCATATACAGAGCGGATTTTCGATTCGGAAGGATTAGAAATAGGCCAAGGTAAAACCTATGATAAAAATGATGTAATTGTCACATACCCCGGACTTGAACCGCGGCTAGCAGGTACTTATTTAATAAACTCAAATACTTCTGTTAAAGCCTCTTTCACCAGAACATACCAATTTTTACATTTAGCAACTACAAGTGGAGCGCAGTTTCCAGCCGACTTATGGGTGCCTTCGTCAAAATTAGTTAAACCACAATTAGCATATCAATATGCATTGGGTGTATTTAAAAACTTTAACGAAAATCTTTACGAGACATCTATCGAGGCTTACTATAAACCAATGTATAACCAAATTGAATTTAAGCCGGGAGCCAATTTGTTTTTCAATCAAAACCTAGAAAACGAGATGATTTTTGGCGAAGGCCTATCATATGGGGTTGAACTTTTTGCTAAGAAAAAATTTGGTAAACTAACTGGGTGGATTGGTTACACTTGGAGCAAAAGCACAAGACAATTTGATGAAATAAACCAAGGTAAACCGTACTTTTTTAGATACGACCGCACACATGATATTAGCCTTGTAGCCTCTTACCAATTTAATAAAAAATGGAGTGGTACATTGGTTTTTGTTTATGGAACAGGCAATGCAACAACACTTCCAACATCTCGTTTTGCTTATAGCCCAGGATACGATTTAATTGATAACGAGCCCAAATACAGCTTTATAGATGTATATGATAAAATTAATGATTTCAGGCTACCTGCATACCACCGCATGGATGTTTCATTTACTTATTTGCAAAAACAAACAGATCGATTTGAGTCATCATGGAACTTTAGTATATACAATTTATACAATAGGGCTAATCCATACTTTATTTATTTTGTACCCGATTTGGAAGAGCTCCGAATTAAGGCTTATATGGTTTACCTCTTCCCGATTCTTCCGTCTGTTGCTTGGAACTTTAAATTTTAAGGCATGAAAAAGATATTATATCATATGTTAATTGTTTTAGGCATGATACTAATAACAGCATGCGAAAAAGAAATCACGGTTGATTTACCTCCCGGTAAAGCCAGCCTAGTGGTTGAAGCCAGCATTAATCAGCAGTTTCCAAACTTAAATTACGTTTACATAAGCAGAACCATAGATTATTTTAATCCTGATTTATCCCTTAATGGAGTAAGAAACGCATTGGTGTATATTACCCCAGGCACTATTGTTGGTAATGATACCATTTGGAATGAAAGTGCACGAGTTCAAATGACAGACATTAACACCATACCAGGTATTGATTTGTTACTGCCTGGATTCAGTGGAATATACTTCAGCACCACCATTAGTCCGCAAATTGGAGTTCCATACAAACTTGAAATTACTGCGGAAAACGAACGTGTTATAGGCTACACTACAATTCCGAAAGTAGCAGAAATAGATACCGTTTTTTGGAAACAAGAATTTGATGAAAAGAATGGCGATACCAACATGTTTGTAACATTCAAATTTACCGATGGCCCGGAACAAAACAATTATCGCTTAGCAGTACAAAATGGATTTAATCCGTTTTTATTAGGCTGGGGATCTGCTTCACAATTTAGAAACTTTGACGATGGTTTTTTAAATGATGGCGTTGTACCCTACAGCTTTTTTCGTCCGTTTAACTTTGGCGATACCCTTAGTTTATACTTAACCTCTGTAGGACGAAAAGAGTACCTCTTTTGGGAATCATATGCCAGAGCAGCCAATAATGGTGGCCCATTTGCAACACCCATAATAGTAAAATCAACCATTCAAGGTGCTATAGGATCCTTTACTGGTTATGGTGTAAGTTTTAGGAGTGTGATTATTAGGTAACATCACTTGTTTTTTAATGCTGCATTAAAAATGCGTTCATTCTCCTTCACAGATTTTTCCAAATCAACAATAGGTTGACAATAATCGCGGGTTAATTCAAAATCAACATCAAGCAATTCATTAGATTTAAGAGCATAAGGTTGATGCACCCTTACACCGCTAATATTTGCTAAACCAGGTAACCAATAACGCACATAATCACCATTACTATCATACTGAGATGCTTGTTTAATAATATTAAAGTAGCGAAAACCTCGGGCATCATTGCCTATTCCAGCAGCATAATTCCAATTGCCATAATTACTGTAAACATCGTAATCAATCAATTGACTTTGAAACCAGTATGCCCCTAGTTGCCAGTTTAAACCTAAGTTTTTGGTTAAAAAACTTGCCACATTTTGTCGGCCTCTATTGCTCATGTAACCCGTTAAAAGTAACTCTTGCATGTTGGCATCAACCAACGGGAAGCCCGTTTTTCCGATACGCCAAAGTTCAAACAAGTCATGATTTTTTTTCCATTTAACGTTTAAATTTTGGATCCCGCCTGAGTTAAAAATTACGCTACCGTGTTTAAGCATAATAAACCTGAAATAATCACGCCACATCAATTCGAAAATTAACCAATAGGTGCTGTCATTTTTAATCTGGGTATTTTCATAACGGCTTACTTCTTCGTAAATTTTTCGAGGACTTAAACATCCCATAGCTAACCAAGCCGAGAACTTTGTACTGTAATTTGCACCCAACATTTCGTTACGGGTTTCTTTATAATTTTTCAGTAAATTTTTTGTCCATAAATAATCCTTAAGCCTTTCCAATCCTTCGTTTTCACCACCTTTAAAGTCCAATACAGATCTTTTATCAACTGCAATTTCTGTTAAACCCAATTGTTGTAAGCAAGGTAATTGAGTGAATGGTATTGGGGTTATAGGGCGTATACTTTGTGGGGCATCAATACAAGCCCTTACGGTAGATTCACGCTCGATACTTTTTCTAAAATCAGTAAACAACTCCGGTATACGTTTTACTGGAAAAGGTAAATCTTCTAGGTGAAATAAGGTATGTCCCCAAAAACCAGACAAAATTACCTTGTGTTTAAACAACGTATTTTCTAGTTCATCCTCAACATGCTTTTCTTCAGGTGCCACTTCTCTATGGTAGAATATCTCATTAATTGATAAATCAACACATAACTGCGGTATGATATCTTCAGGCTTACCAACATAAACAAGTAAATCAGATCCGAGTTGTTGTAATTTATTTTTCAGTTCTGCAACGCACGCTATAATAAATTTAGCCCTGAAACTGCCCGTTTTAGGAAACCCTGCGGGTGATAACACATAATCTCGCGGATCAAAACAATAAATCCCTAAAACTTTATCCGAAACATTAATCGCCTTACTCAGTGGCTCATGGTCATGAATTCTTAAGTCGTTTCTAAACCAAACAAGTGCATTTTGCATATAAATACAACCAATAAATGTAAAGTTGGTTTTTGCGAAAAAAAATTTTACACTATCAAACACACCAATTACAGTGTATAGAATACAGAACTTGGGGCTAAAACGGTTTATATTTATTGTATTAAAGCTTATGTTATCAAATAGTAAATAGTTCAGGATGATTACCTTTGCGGGGCATGATTGTAAAAGACTACCCAGAATTAAAAGCGAATATTTTATATAGAAATAAACACCTTTCTACCATATTACCTGCATTATTTCGAAAGCATAATACAGCATACACTCGCAAGAGAATAACAACACCAGATGGTGATTTTTTTTATGTAGATTGTTTGTTGCGCAACCACAAAAAAGCAGTGGTAATGCTTCATGGGCTTGAGGGCAGCAGCGAATCACAATACATAAAAGGGTTTGCAAATTTATTTAGTGCCAATGGCTACGATGTACATGCCATAAACTTTAGAAGTTGTGGTGGAGAGATGAACTTGCTACCCTACTCATACCACAGTGGCTTTACAACTGATTTGTCTTTTTACCTTAAAAGTATTTCGGCAAAATATGATTCTATATTTTTGATGGGATTTAGCTTAGGGGGTAATGTTTTACTAAACTATTTATCAAACAGCAGTGAAGTACCCGTTCAAGTTTCGGCAGCTGCAGCAATATCTGTACCTATTGATTTGAGAGGTTCGGCATTGGCATTAGACAATGGAATAAACAGGATTTATATGCAACGTTTTTTAAATAGCATGTTTAAAAAAATGTTGGTAAAAAACAAACTGTTTCCTAAAGAAGTGGACATTAAAGGCATTTATAAAATTAAGAATTTTAAAGATTTTGATGATGTTTATACCGCACCACTAAATGGATTTAAAGACGCTAACGAATACTGGAATAAATGCAGCAGCAAAGGCATGCTAAACACCATTAATACTCCTACTTTACTAATTAATGCACAAAACGATCCATTTTTAAGTGCCAGTTGTTTCCCTTATGATGAAGTGGTTGACCACCCGTTTGTACACGCCATTTTTTCGCCTATAGGAGGCCATGTGGGCTTTATGCTGAATAACAAACAAAGCTGGTTAGAACCAGTAGTGCTTAGTTTTTTTGAAGATTAAATCAAGCACAAATAACTAATCAGGTATGATTCACATTTACGGCATCAAAAACTGCGATACCATGAAAAAAGCATTTACTTGGCTTGATGAGCATGGCATAACTTACACTTTTCACGATTACAAAAAGCTCGGCATAACCACCGACAAATTAACTGCTTGGCTGCATGATGTCAATGTATCCCAACTGATAAACACCAAAGGTACAACGTTTAAAAAACTAACAACCCAACAGCAGGAAAGTATTCACGATAATGCACAAGCTATTGATTTAATGATGAATCAACCATCAATGATAAAACGCCCACTGGTAGAGGTAAACAATAAATTATTGCTGGGATTTAAGCCAACTGATTGGGAGATGGTTTTCTAGTTAGCTGGCAATAATTCAATATCTTTTGCACATTTCGCATGGCAATTAAACAATACTTTAAAATTTGATCTTAAAGATGTAACGACAATAAAAAGACGCACCAAATTGATGCGTCTTTTTTGATTTAAAAGTTTTGAAAATCATCCACATATAAACTGAAACATATACATCAGATCTAATAGCGCATATTCGACAAGGAATTTATGCTTTACATATTTCTTCTATACTGCCCTCCTACTTCAAATAATGCAGCAGTAATTTGCCCTAACGAACAATACTTAACAGCTTCCATCATTTCGGCAAAGATATTTTGGTTTTTAATGGCCACTTCCTGCAAACGTTTTAGCATTTCTGCACCTTTTGCTTCATTGCCTTTTTTCAATTCATTCAACATCGTTATTTGATATTCTTTTTCTTCTGTTGTTGAACGAATTACTTCTTTAGGTAAAACAGTTGGTGAGCCCTTACTAGACAAGAATGTATTCACCCCGATTATTGGGAATTCGCCTGTATGTTTTAACATCTCGTAATACATACTTTCTTCTTGTATTTTATTGCGTTGGTACATGGTTTCCATTGCACCCAATACACCACCACGTTCAGAAATTTTATCAAACTCTAATAACACAGCTTCTTCAACCAAATTGGTTAAGTCATCAATAATGAATGAACCCTGAAGCGGATTTTCGTTTTTAGCCAAGCCCAATTCACGGTTAATAATTAATTGTATGGCCATAGCACGTCTCACCGATTCTTCTGTAGGGGTAGTAATGGCTTCATCATAAGCATTGGTATGTAACGAATTACAGTTATCGTAAATAGCATACAAGGCTTGCAGCGTGGTACGTATGTCGTTAAAATCAATTTCTTGGGCATGTAACGAACGACCTGAAGTTTGTATATGATACTTTAGCATTTGGCTACGCTCATTACCACCATATTTTAACTTCATGGCTTTAGCCCAAATTCTACGGGCTACACGGCCAATAACTGCATACTCTGGATCAATACCATTAGAAAAGAAGAACGATAGATTAGGTGCGAAATCATCAATGTTCATTCCACGGCTTAAGTAATACTCTACAAAAGTAAAGCCATTAGAAAGAGTTAAAGCCAATTGTGTTATTGGATTTGCCCCAGCCTCGGCAATGTGGTAACCACTAATAGAAACAGAATAGAAATTACGAACCGCATTATCAATAAAATATTGCTGCACATCGCCCATCACACGTAAAGAAAATTCTGTAGAAAAAATACACGTATTTTGTGCTTGGTCTTCTTTTAGAATATCAGCCTGCACCGTTCCACGAACTTGCTTTAAGGTATCTACTTTAATTTTATTGTATACCTCAGCAGGTAAAACCATATCACCTGTTACACCCAATAACATTAAAGTAGA
>JBILPP010000056.1:0-8289 GCA_044373765.1 Bacteroidia bacterium | reverse complement strand
GCGGTCATCAACTAAGTTCAATTTAACATCTATTAGAATTTTTCGTGTTGTATTCGAATTGTTATTTTACCGTTTTATTTTGGCAACTAATTGTATAAAAAAAATCCGTTATTTATCTTTTGATAAACAACGGATTTTGTGCTTTTTAAGCTTAGAAAACTTAAAGCTTAACGAATTTTTTAGTGTATAAATTACCGCTTTCGGTGGTCAATAAAATGGTGTAAATACCTTTTGATAAAGATTGAATATTTAGTTCATTACCTTTTAATTCGGTATTATTAATGACTTGCTTTCCATTAACGTTAAATACTGTAATCTCAATGTAATCACTATGGTGAGCAGTTCCTATATTAATTATATCAATTGCAGGATTTGGGTAAATAGTTATGAAATCAGCTTTTATATTGGTTGTTAAACCTACAAAACCTTGTTTATACAAGCGTAACTTGGTTAAGTATGTTTTATCTCCATCTTTATGTCCTTCATGGTTTGAATTAAACGCACCATAAAACACCACTTCGTTCACCTCAGTTGGGGCAACCCAATCAAAAGTCCAACTTAACGAGTCAATCCCTACAACACCATCAGCGCGATAGGTTACATATTTATCATTACCCACCAATTTGGTTTTGGTGGTATCTGTAATTACCAAAGTGCCCAATAAATCTCCATTAATTGCTTGTGGCGAAACAGAAAATCCAAAACGCGTTGCACCAATTTCTGTATTGGTAGCTTTAATGGTATATCGTTGTCCGGGCACAAATCCAACTTGAGGAACAGTAGAAGTAATCCAGCCTTCTACATCGGTGGCAGTACCACCATGGCAAACCGTGCAGTTTTTTAAGCTATCTCCTGGTGAGCCTGTATAGCCGGGTTCCGTACCATCTCGTTTGCCAAACTTAATTCCTGTAAACGAGCCTAAAACCACAAAAACTAATGCGCCTGCAAATACATAAGGTATTGTTTTTTTCATGTTGAGTATTTATCTTAATTCAAATGTAATTTTTTATATCAAGATTATTGTATGGTTTATTGATTATTAAATCTTTACTGAGTTTTAAACCTGTTATTGGTGATGAAACCGTAATTAAATTTCATTACCAGTAGGGGTTGATATTCCAATTCAATATTTCAAAAATACAGGGTGCATTACTCAATTTTAAATGTGTAACCACAAATTAAAGCAACAACCGTTTAAGCTTGGTTAAATTATTCTTCTAACTAGGTATTATTCGAATTCAATTAGAATTGATCCTTTCTCAACCGCTATTTTTTCTGTGGCATTAATTTTTTTAACCACGCCATCACCAGCCGCTTTAATTACATTTTCCATTTTCATGGCTTCTAAAACCAAGAGCGGATCTCCTTTTTTAATCACATCGCCTACTGCCACACTAATGCGTAAAACAAGTCCTGGCATTGGTGCTTTTATGTTATTAACCTTATTGGCAGCAAGTTTATCCATGCCCAACTGTTTCAATAAAACGTCAAATTGGTTTTGTAAAGCAACTTGGTATTTAACTCCATTTACCACAATACTCATGTTTTTGCCAACTTCTTCTACAGAACCTAATTCAACTGTTAGTGATTGGTTGTTAATGATGGCGTGGTATTTATTTTCACTTATCATGGTCCAATCGGGGGTAACAGCTTCACCATTAAGCGTAATATGATTAGATTTTATGTCAATTTCAAACTGTTCGTTGTCGTTTACTATGGCCGTAATCATTTTATTTTATTGTTTAAATTTTTATTGTTTAATTGTAACCCATGATTAGCATCAATAAAATATATTTATTGGCTTTAGCAAGTATGGTAACAATTACCGCATGCAAAGTAAATAAAAACACTTCAGCATCAAACATTCCAACGCAAAAAAGTGCCATTAATACGGTAACCATTAAGCCTGTAGTTAAAGGTCCCTATCGCGAAACGGCAGAACGGCAAATTGATTTGGAGCACATGAAGCTTGCCGTGAGGTTTAATTATGAAAAACAACATGTAATCGGGAAGGCTATTTTAACCATTCGACCTTATTTTTATGATTTAAAAACGGTGGAGTTAGATGCCCGTGGTTTTGAAATTAAACAAGTGGCGTTGCTAAATGGTATTGACACACTTACACTAAAATACAATTACAACGGTGATAAGCTATTGGTGTTTTTGGATAAAACGTATAACCGCAAACAAAGTTTAAAATTATGCATTGATTATGTTGCCATGCCCAATGATATAAAAGGGTTGAAGGGTGTTGCCATTAAAGATGATAAAGGACTTTACTTCATAAATCCTTTAGGTACAGAAAAGGATAAGCCTAGACAAATTTGGACACAAGGTGAAACACAATCAAATTCTTGTTGGTTTCCGACTATTGATGCACCTAATGAGAAAATAACACAAGAGTTGGCCATTACTGTTGATGATAAAGACATTACTTTAAGCAATGGGGAGTTGATGCTGAGTAAAAATAACCCTGATGGAACAAGAACTGATTTTTGGAAACAAAACAAACCGCATGCCCCTTATTTAGTAATGCTTGCTGTTGGCGAGTTTGCGCAGGTTAAAGATTATTGGCGCGATAGTATAGCCGTTGATTATTATGTAGAACCTGCGTATAAAAAATACGCGAAAATGGTGTTTGGCAATACACCAGAAATGATGGAAGTCTTTAGTAAGAAATTAGGGGTTGATTATCCATGGAATAAATACAGCCAAATTGTGGTACGCGATTTTGTAAGTGGAGCAATGGAGAATACATCTGCTGTTATTCATTACGATGCGCTTCAACACAATTACCGCGAGCATTTGGATAATCCTCACGAAGACATTATTGCACATGAGTTGTTTCACCATTGGTTTGGAGATTTGGTTACTTGCGAGAGTTGGAGCAATATTCCTTTAAACGAAAGTTTTGCTACTTATGGCGAATACATTTGGCAAGAAAACAAGTATAGTTTAATGGAGGCTGACTGTGAGTTTAACAATAACTTAAGAGCATACCTTAATCAAAAAAATAAGCATAAGATTGAACCTATACGATACCATTATGGTAGCCGCGATGATATGTTTGATGTGGTGAGTTACCAGAAAGGAAGTTTAATTTTACACATGTTGCGCAAGCATATTGGTGATGAAGCTTTTTTTGAATCATTAAAATTATACCTAACAAAAAATGCCTATAAAACGGTGGAGTTAGCTGATTTACGTATTGCTTTTGAAGAAGTAACAGGTAAAGATTTAAATTGGTTTTTTAACCAATGGTTTTTAAAGTCGGGACACCCCATACTTGATTACAAGTATGAATACAATGATACCAAACAAATTGTAAAATTAACCATTACACAAAAGCAAGACAGTATTTTTGGTGTATATAAATTACCCATTAAAGTAGATCTATATACCAACAATGGCATTAAAAAAGAGAACATAACCGTAGTGGATAAACTACAAACATTTGAGTTTACGGCCGACTCTAGAATTAAGTTTGTAAATGTTGATGCAGATAAGGCTTTGTTAGCACTTGTTCAAGACAACAAACTTTCTAGCGAGTACAAAGCTGCAATTTTGGAAACACCACTCTTTATGGATAAACGTTATGCTGTAAATGCTTGGCTAGATAACTTAGGTGATAGTATTACAGCTGTTGATGAAGAGATTGTTAACTACCTATTAAGTCACGAATTCTGGGGAGTGAGAGACATGGGCTTAAGTGCAGTAGAAAAGTTACATCCTACAAAGCGTGTATTGTTTGATGCAAAACTTGCGGAGTTGGCAGTTAATGACGAGAAATCAGCAACCCGAGCAGAAGCAGTGGCTTTATTGGCTCAACATAATCCAGCAAAACATTTATCGGTTTATCAAAAGTCCATTAATGATTCAGCTTACAGTGTAGTTGGTGCGGGATTACAAGCCATAGCGGATGTTGATTCTGTTTTGGTTAAAGAATATATCCGCAATTATACTGGAGTTAATAATGCTAAATTACAGTTAACCATTGCCAGTATTTTAGCCGATTATTCAAATACGGATGAAGTAAGTTATTTTGAAAGTTGGGTAGGTAAATTGGGTTTCCTTCGTTTCGCATTTATGAATCAATATGTTCAGTACTTACAAATGGCAGATCAAGCGGTTCAACAAAAAGCCATTCTAGGTCTAACTAATTTTTATAAATTAACTACCGATAAAGGCATGAAAAACCTAATGCCAACATGGATTAACTACATGCAAGCACCATGGAAAGACAGGTTAGCTAAGTTAGAGGAGCAGAGACAAAAAGCCAAAAAAGACGAAGTCAAAATAAAATTGATTGATGAGCAAATGTTGGAGGTAAAGATGATGATTGACGCTTATCAAAGTATCATAAAATAAAAGGATTAATTGGCGTGAGCTGGACAGAGAAAACGGAAATTTTTGTAAAACAAGAACTCCAACATGCAGAAGGAGGCCATGATTGGTGGCATATTTATAGGGTTTGGCAAAATGCTAAAATTATAGCACGAGCAGAAAATGTTGATGTTTTGGTGGTAGAATTAGCAGCCTTACTGCATGATATTGCCGATTCAAAGTTTAATGGTGGTGATGAAAATATTGGCCCGAATAAGGCACATCAATTTTTAACAGAAATTGGCGTTCCTCTTGATGTGATTGTGCATGTGGTTAACATCATCAAGCATATGTCTTTTAAACAAACGTTTGGTGAGGCAGGATTTTCATCACAGGAAATGCGTGTGGTACAAGATGCCGATAGGTTAGACGCAATTGGTGCAATAGGAATTGCACGAACATTTAATTACGGAGGCTTTAAAAATAGATTGATTTATCACCCCGATATTAAACCCCAACATTATGCTGATGTCGCATCATATAAAAATAGTGCGGCACCCACAATCAATCATTTTTACGAAAAGTTGTTGTTGTTAAAAGATGCGATGCACACTTCAACTGGTAAGCAATTGGCAGAAAACCGACATGATTTTATGGAGCAATTTTTAGCTCAGTTTTATAAAGAGTGGGAGGGAACTAGTTAACTTTTTTAAGCGCGTAGTTGTCTAATTCAAGTAAATTCAAATACCCCGTTTGGTAGCTGTTGCTTTCTTTATATTTTATAAAATTAAAACTAGTCCCCAATGCAGGTATATTTTTATCGGCCAATTTATCCATCAACTTTTTGCCATTTTGATTCAAAGCAAAAGTAAATAGTAACATTTGGTCGTAACCTTTTATTGCCGCCTCTGTGGGTTCGGTGCTAAAACGATCGCGGTACTTCACCACAAATTGTTTTACTTCATCACGGGTGTAATCTGCATAAAACGGACTGAACACCGATAGGTTAAAACGTTGGTATAAGTTATAATCTACATTCTTGAAATCAAACCATTGCATTAATCCATAGGTTGTTAATTTATAAATGGTTGATGTATCGCCCATGTTGCGGAGGGTGCTATTAACTGCACCTTCTTGTATAGCAGCAACCACAACGTGATTTGTATTTAAATTAGACGCGTACAATTTTAAGTCGAGTGCTGGGTTATATTCCAATACCCTTAAGCGTAATTTTTTATTTGCAGCTAAGGTTTTAAATGCTTGCCCTATGCTTTTACCAACTATAGATTTGTCGTATACCACAATAATATTTGCTGCGGTGTCTGCGGTTAATATTTGTTTTAAAATAATACCTGCGTATACTGGTAAATCAGGGTTTGCTGATATCCAATAAGGATCATCCAATTTAATTTTACTAAATGTCATTAAAGGAGAAACGTGGTACACTTCATTTTTCTTGCAAAACTGAGATAATACTTGATTTCCTCCTTGGCGAACTGGACCTAGAATGAGTTCACTTTCTTTAAATGCAATTGTTTGCATGATGCGTAGCATGGTTAGGCTATCATTCTCCGTATCAAACACATTCAACCTTAACTTCACCCCAGCAAGTTCAAGCGAGTCTAATGCGATAAGCGCTCCTTGATAATATTCTCTGCAAATGTTGCCCAATTCGGCATCCTTGTAATTAGGGTTTGCAAGGATTTGTTTACTGCAGAATGGTAACAGTAAACTTACATTATTGGCCTTTTTATTTTGTGCCGATAACTGAAATGCAGCAAACGTAAATATGAACGCAACAACGAAGTGTTTCATCAAAATAATTTATAAATGGGTAATTAATAGTGCAATGATAAGGTTAAAGAAACTATTCTTTAACTGCTAATACCCAAGCCTCAGGGTTTTCGGTAGATTTGATGCTATCCATCAAACGTAAAGCTTCCTCGCGTGAGCCTAATTTGCCATAACTAACACGGTTACAATTAATCTTTTTATTTAAAAGCAATTGCGCATCAAATCCTTTAGATTTAAGTATGTTATAATATTTGCGGGCATTGGCTTCGTTACAAAATACACCACCAATAATATGAAAAGATAGGTTTGAACCGTTATTTTCTACAACTACAACTTCGGATTTTGTATCCGAAACAATATTATGGTTTTCCTCAATTTCTGGTTGTGAAATTGTAACGGCTTCTGTTGCTATTAAATTGCCATCTTGGTTAAAAGTATAATCACCAAATTTAGGAGCACTTTTACTGCTGTATGCAAAAGCTTCTGCAATGTTTAATGTGGTATTTGCATAAAGCAAAGAACTGTCGGTTAGTTCGGCAGTAGGTTGCTCCACTAATGGTCGATGAGGAACTTTAGTTGCAATGGTAGCCTCTGGAATAGGATTAACTTGAGGTTGTTCAGGATTACCAATGGATGACGGTTGATTGTCGCTAGCCATCAATGAATCAAACCAAGAATGTACACCAGTTGTACTCATTTTTGCACCACCAATTAAGTCGGTATTGGTTAAGAAAATATAGGCATTTAAACCTAACATTACCACCAAAATAGCAGTTAATGCTTTTAGCGCAACATTTTTTGCTCGTTGTTTTTTACCGATAGGTGCCGAGTTTTTTCTGTCTTTAAATAACCGAGTTCGTTTGGTACCTGTTGCTAGATCAATTACTGGTGTTGCTTGCAAAGGCATTAAACCGAAAGACGCGTAAAGGTATGTATTGTGCTTATTAGGTAAAAATACATAATTGGCTTCGGCATTTAAGCGAAAGATACCAAAACCATCAATTTCGATTTGTTTAACCAGTTCTAATTTGTTTTTAAAATCGGTTATAATATCATCAATGGCTTTCAAAGCATCGTTGTAGCTTAACCCATTATTTTGAGCTACAGTTTGTGCCAGTAACCCATCATTACTTTTTAAGTTTTGGTTAAACATTACCCTGCGGGCAGGCGGGGTGATGATGTGCGATACTTGGTCTATTCGCGCATTTTCGGGATTACATACAAAGCCGCCAAAGTTAGGCATAATCACGCAATCGTGCTTATGCAACAACTCTTTAACGCTATTCCAGATAGTTTGTGATGTAATTTGCGCTGACATATTCAACCGCAAAATATGAAGCCAGCCTCAGTTAAACAAACATGAAGGTGATTTTTAATATAAATGCGCCTATTATCAGAAGGTTACACTTAAGCCGCCTAAAATATTAAACCCATAAACTTTGTGATCGTACCAACGCTGATACTGGTTGTTGGTTAAATTGTTCATTATTAGGAATAAGCCTACGTTTTTGGTGTAGCGATAGTCAATACTTAGGTTTAAGTCCGTAATGGCGTTCAAATTAAATTCTTTCTTTTCAGTAAGTTCAATTGATTTACGTTTATTCATGGTGTAAACATCAGCGCGAATAATAAACTTATTGCCAATGTTGTATAAAAGGCTTGTACGTGTGGTAAAAGTTGGTCGGCTAAACGGTTGGGTTATTTGTAATGAATAAGCATAATAATTCATCACAAAATTTAAATGAAACTTTTCTCCAAACTCGTGGTTTAGTTCTGCTTTTATGTTGCTTAAACCAGCATTTGTGGTATCAAAAATGGTGGTTTGTCCGCGCGATGAATTATCAAACCCATAAAACAATAAATTACGCAATTTTGCGTGTGAAAACTGCAACATAAAACTGGTTTGTCCGCTGATTTCGCCCTTAAAGCCACCATAAATTTCAAACTTATTCTCCGTGTTTAACAACGAAAAATTACTGATAAAAGGATTTTCGTTTACCAATCCGCGATAAGTTGTGCGGTTTAGTTTACCTGTTAGACCTGCAAAAGCCGTAATTGTTTTTGGTGTAATTTGATAAGCCGCTTCTGCTTTGGGGAAAAAGAAAAAGTTAGTTCCTTGGCTATCATTGAAAAAAGTAGAGTTAAATCCAATTTTGATAAATGCTTTTGGGA
>JBILPP010000055.1:0-8315 GCA_044373765.1 Bacteroidia bacterium | reverse complement strand
CACCAATTTTGAAAGACGGGTGTTCACAAGCGGTATCATTTATCAACTAAATAAAAAATACATCTCTTTTTACATCACGCCTTTTGAGGTTAGTTATACAAGAAATGCCGTGAACTCGGATACATTACAATCATTAATCAATAAGGATATTTATTTATTTAGCATGTTTAGTAATAACCTTATTTTGGGAGGAAGATTTGGGTTTACTTATTCTGATAAAGCTAAAAACAAGGACAATCACCATGTGTTTTTACGCTGGGACGTATTGGAACTTAGTGGCAACACCGCTACTGCACTTAATAAATTATTAGATAGGCCTTTTAACGAAACCAACACGTACAATATTTTTGGTGTTAATTATTCTCAATTTGCTAAAACAGCATTGGATTTTAGGTATAACACCAAGCATGATGAAAACAATGCAACAGTATTTAGGTTATTTGCTGGCGTGGGTATACCTTATGGAAATTCTCCGAAATTCTTACCGTTTGAAAGACGTTTTTGGGTAGGTGGGGCCAATAGTTTAAGGGCCTGGTTACCCAGATCGCTCGGTCCGGGTGGGTATTATGAATTTGGCCAGATTGATTACAGTGGGGATGTTAAACTAGAGTTTAATGCAGAGTTTAGGTTTAATATGTATAACCGTTGGCTTGAAGGTGCTGTATTTGTTGATGCAGGAAATGTTTGGATGGCAAAAAAGGATGATGAAAGACCATTGGCTAACTTTGAGTTTAACCGCTTTGCTAATGAACTAGGTATTGGAACGGGTTTCGGTACGCGTTTAAATTTCGATATCATACTTATTCGTTTAGATTTTGCTATTCCTTTACACGACCCAAGTTACAACGTTGGTAGTAGGTGGGTGATAACTAATTTTGATCAAGATTGGTTGTTCAACAACATCAACTTTAATTTTGGTATTGGTTATCCATTTTAATTATTGCAAAAAAAGCGGCAATTACTAATTGGCCGCTTTCTGTTTTAAACTTATAAGCAAATTAATGGCTGTATGATCTGCCATTCATTAAAAAATACTCCATTAAAATATTTTGACCTTTGGTGATTTCAACAGCATACAGTTTTCCGTTACTGCTCAATTCAATCATTGCTTTGGTAATGCCATACTCTGGGTAGGTAGTTTTTAGCTGGTTTACAACAAGTACAGGTAACTCATTGGCATCAATAATGGTGAATGTTCTGATCCATTTTCCATCAGCACTGTATTGCGACTCGTATGTGCGGTTGTTATCAATGTACTTTACTTTAAAAATAGTTATGGTTTCTTTTTCCCAAAGTGTATCCTGGGCACCTAACGAGTTTTGGCTTAGGTATGATTTAATAACCGGCTCTGGAACCGCACTTTTTTTAATGGGTTGATTAGTTTTGGTTTGAGCAATGGCAGCAAAACCTAATACAGATAGGATAGTGCTAAATAATATTTTTTTCATGAGTTGTAGTTGTTACGTGCAATATAACCAACAAAATGTATTTTGCAATACATGGCATAGTGATTGAACTAGGAAACCACCATTAATTACCTTACCAATAAAAAAACAGCATAATGGATATGAATAATGATATAAACTTCATGTTATCAGGAGTTATGAATGATGATGGCGACAACCCAGAGTACATTTCTTTACTGTCTCAAGAAGAGGAAGAAGAGATGAATAAGGAAATTTTGCCCGAAACGCTGCCAATTTTGCCGCTACGCAATACCGTGCTGTTTCCGGGTGTAGTAATACCCATTACTGTTGGAAGAGATAAATCCATTAACCTAATAAAGGATGCTTACAAAGGCACTAAAATGGTTGGCGTTGTTTCTCAAACCAATGCAGATATTGAAGACCCCGAGTTTAACGACTTACATAAAGTAGGAACGGTTGCACAAATTATAAAAATGTTGCGCATGCCTGATGGCAGTACCACTGTTATAATACAAGGGAAAAAACGTTTCCGCTTATTGGAGTGCAAGCAAACTGAGCCTTATTTTGTGGCAAAAATAGCTTCGTTTGATGAGGCTAAAATGGAAGTGAGTGAAAACGCAACTGCTTTAATATCTTCTGTTAAAGACTTAGCTAACCAAATTATTAACCTGTCTCCGCACATACCTACAGAGGCCAGTATTGCCCTTAAAAATATTGATAGTCCCAGCTTTTTATTAAACTTTATATCATCAAATTTAAATGTTGATTTAACAGCTAAACAACAGTTATTGGAGTTGGATGACATCAATGCGCGTGGCAATAAAATACTGGAACATTTGAGTAAAGAAATTCAAATGTTGCAACTCAAAAATCAAATCCAAACCAAGGTAAAAGGCGATTTAGATAAACAACAACGTGATTACTTTTTGCAACAACAAATAAAAGCGCTGCAAGAAGAGTTGGGTGGCGATTCGCCCGAACGTGATATAGATAATTTTTTAAAATTAGGCGAAGAGAAGAGTTGGAGTAAAGAGGTTTTTGAATCGTTTAAAAAAGAAGTCGAACGCCTCCGTAGAATGAACCCAATGGCTCCTGATTATGGTTTGCAACATAGTTATTTGCAGTTGTTACTCGATTTACCTTGGAACGATTTTACCAATGATAGTTTTGATTTAAAAAATGCAAAAAAGATTTTAGATGAAGACCATTTTGGTTTGGACAAAGTAAAGGAGCGCATTCTCGAATACTTGGCTGTTATTAAGCTTAAAGGCGATATGAAAAGCCCAATACTTTGCCTTTATGGCCCTCCAGGTGTAGGTAAAACCAGTTTGGGTAAAAGTATAGCTAAGGCTTTAGGCCGTAAGTATGCACGTATTGCGTTGGGTGGCTTACACGATGAAAGTGAAATTCGTGGTCACCGCAGAACTTATATTGGCGCCATGCCTGGACGCATCATCCAAAATCTTAAAAAAGTAAAAACCAGTAATCCTGTTTTTGTGCTTGATGAAATTGATAAAATAAGCAGTGATTTTCGTGGAGATCCTTCAAGTGCTTTGCTAGAGGTACTTGACCCTGAACAAAACAATACCTTCCATGATAATTTTGTAGAAATAGAATACGATTTAAGTAATGTATTGTTTATTGCTACTGCAAACTCTTTAGATACCATTCAACCTGCTTTGTTAGATAGGATGGAAATTATTGAGATAAATGGTTACACATTAGAAGAGAAAGTTCAAATAGCTAATAAATACTTATTGCCTAAACAACTAGAAAATCATGGATTAAAGGCCAAAGATTTAAAGGTTGATAGTAAATCGATTGAGAAAATCATTGACCAATACACCCGCGAAAGTGGCGTAAGGGGACTTGATAAGCAAATAGCTCAATTGGCCAGGTATGCTGCAAAAGAAAAGGTAATGAACAATGCCAAACAACTAACTGTATCTATAGATAATGTAAGTAAGATTTTAGGCGTTGAAAAAGTAGATAAAGAAACCTATGCAGACAACTCGCATGCTGGTGTGGTTACTGGTTTAGCATGGACATCAGTAGGAGGAGAGATTTTATTTATTGAAAGCAGTTTAACTCAGGGTACTGGTAAACTTACCTTAACGGGTAAGTTGGGTGATGTGATGAAAGAATCGGCTATAACCGCATTAACATACCTAAAAGCACATGCCCAAGACTTTAAAATAGATGTTCGTTTGTTTGATAAGTATGATGTACATATTCACGTGCCAGCAGGTGCTGTTCCTAAAGACGGTCCTTCGGCAGGTGTTACCATTCTTACCTCGTTAACCAGTTTGTTTACCCAACGCAAAGTAAAATCTCAATTGGCCATGACAGGCGAAATAACATTACGTGGCAGGGTCTTGCCAATTGGTGGTGTTAAAGAAAAGATTTTAGCGGCTAAACGTGCAGGTATCACTGATATTCTGTTACCAGAATCAAATAGAAAAGACGTGGAAGACATTGCTAAAATTTACACCAAAGGACTTAAGTTTAAGTACGTGAGTGATATGATGGATGTAGTGAAATATAGCCTTACTAAAGATAAAGTAGCAAAGCCTATTGCATTTGTATTTAATTAAATACAAATAATAGTTTATAATAAAATCTCCTGTTAACATATAGTTTAACAGGAGATTTTTTTTAAACCCGATTGGATTTAGACATAAAAAAAACACCTCGTATGCACGAGGTGTTTTTTTATAATAAGGTTGTTACTAATTAATCTTGAACCAACTTTGGTACATTTATTTGTACCAAATAAAATGCACCAAATAATGCTGAGCTGTAAAATAAATCGGCAGCTGCTGATGGTGTAAAGAAAGGAATAGCTGCTACGTAACATGTTACCAAACCACTAAAGTTGGTAGTATAAAGCGCAGGAGAAGTATAAAAACCGCTCATCCAAACCATAAAGTTTGTGATAACAAAGAATAATACCGAGGCGGCAACAGAAGATGCACCTATGCGTAAAACGCTTTTATCGTTACGCATGTTCATTCCTAATGCAGTTATTAAAGCAAACGATGCATAAACAGTAATGATTTGTTCAGGAAAGTCCCATCCTGCAAATCCCATTATGGCATCACTTAAAATCATGGCTAAAATAGGAATAATAAAAGCCAACACACGGTTACTGATGTATGCACCTGCAAAAAGAGCAATAGCACCTAGAGGCGTAAAATTAGGAGCATGCGGTAACAATCGAGCAGCTACTGCTACTAAAATAAAGGCTGTAATAATTAAAAGTTTTTTATTCATAAAAAGTAAGTTTAAAACAAAGAATATTTTTTAACGGTGTTGCGAAAGTAATGCGCAGTATGAATAAAACAAAATACCAACATGCAGATGTTGTTAACAAAATAACCAACACAAGAAATAACCATTAAATTTATAAACCTTACCGCTAAAAAAATAAATTGGCGCGGTTTAATTAAAATGGTGAAATTGCACAACAAAGCAACAATTGTTTTACAATGAAAAAATTATTAATTAGTGGTTTACTTGCCTTAGCGTTGGGCTTACAAGTAACAGCACAAACAGGTACAGCAGCTGCTGTATCAAACCAACCTGTATTACTCGAAAAAGTAACAGCCAAACCGGGTGAACTTGTCATCGCATACGAAAAATGGCGTTTACCTAACGGGTTAACATTATTTATTCATGAAGACCACTCAGATCCAGTGGCTCATATTGAAGTTACTTATCATGTGGGATCAGCGCGTGAAACTCCAGGTAAATCTGGTTTTGCTCACTTCTTTGAGCACATGATGTTTCAAGGGTCTGATAACGTAGCAGATGAAGAGCATTTTAAAATTGTTCAAACTGCGGGTGGTAACATGAATGGTACAACCAACCACGATAGAACCAATTATTTCCAGTCGGTACCTAAAAATTATGTAGAAACTGCATTGTGGTTAGAAGCTGATCGTATGGGTTTTTTATTGAATGCAGTAACGCAGAAAAAATTTGAAACACAACGTGCAACAGTAAAAAATGAAAAAGATCAACGCATTACCAATGTTCCTTATGGCATGCGCGATGAAATTAAAAACACCATTTTATATCCGCCTAATCACCCATACTATTGGCCAACAATTGGTTTTGTTGAAGATTTAAATAGAGTAGGGGTAGACGATTTAAAGAATTTCTTTATGCGTTGGTACGGACCAAACAATGCAAGCATTGTTGTTGCTGGTGATGTTAATCCTGCTGAAGTAATTAAGTTAGCTGAAAAGTATTTTGGTTCAATTCCACGTGGCCCGGAAGTGCGCAAACAACGTGTTGATCCTGTGCGTTTGGCTGATAATGTGTACGCTAATTATGGCGATAAAGTATACTTGCCAATGCTACAATTTACTTATCCAACAGTACCTGCCTATCATGCTGATGAAGCTGCGTTAGATATACTAGGTAGTATTTTAGGTGGTGGTAACAATTCTATTTTTTACAAAAACTTTGTTAAAACGGAAAAAGCACTTCAAGCTGCAACTTTTCATGGCGTTGGTTATGGAAATGAGTTAGCTGGTGAGTTTAATATTATTGTGGTTAGTTTCCCTGATGGTGAAACAGACATTGAAGCCTTGGTAAGAAAAACCCTTGACGAGTTTGATGCTGCTGGTATTGATGATGAAGCGCTAATTCGTGCAAAAGCAGGTATTGAGACCCAAGTAATGCAAAGTATGCAGAGTGTAGCCGGTAAAGCAAGTATGATTAGCCAGATGTACTACACACTTGGTGATAAAAAATGGAATGTAAATGATGAGATAGTTCGCTACCAAAAAGTTACCAAAGAAGACGTAATGCGTGTTTACCGTCAATACGTTAAAGGTAAATTTGCAGCCATTGTAAATATATTCCCTAAAAATGCCAACGCAGCAAGTAACAAAGAAGAGACAAAACCTGTTGAAACTTCTGGTCAGGCTGTTAAAGGCGAGTTAGAATATAAAGGATTAAGCTACAAAAAACCTGTAGATAATTTTGATCGCAGTAAACGTCCTGAGATCGGCACTTCGCCTTCGCCTATAGTTCCTGCTATTTATGAAGATAAATTTGCAAACGGAATTAAAGTATTGGGTACCGAAACAAGCGAGTTACCAATTGTGTCTTTATACTTCAGTATTAAAGGGGGTAACATAGCAATGAACGACCAGTCAAAAACTGGTTTAGCTGCTATTACTGCCGAAATGATGGATCAAGCTTCACAAAACTACACAGCAGAGCAATTTGAAGCAGAATTGCAAAAAATAGGTAGTACCATACGATTTAATGCAGGCGATGAAAACACCTATATATCTGTTACCTCACAAACAAAAAATTTAGATAAAACTTTGGCTTTATTGGAAGAAAAACTACTTCGTCCTAAATTTACACCAGAGGATTTTAAAAGGATTCAGAAGTCAACAGCACAAAGTATTAATTCTGCTAAATTTGATGCAGGAGATTTAGCAGAAAAAGCATATGCAAAGCTAATCTACGGTCAAAAATCAATTATGGCCGAACCAACTGAAGGTACATTTAAAACCATAAAGTCATTTACGGTAAAAGATGTACAAGCATATTACGATAAGTTTTATACTCCTGAATTAACCAACTTAATTATAGTAGGTGATATTAAACAAACCGAGATTATGCCTAAGTTACAGTTCCTAAATAAATGGAGCAAGAAAAACACCGTATTGCCTAATGTAACTTTAAGTGCACCTGTTGTAGAAAAGACCCAAATTTATTTGGTTGATAAATACAAGTCGTCACAAAGTGAAATACGTGTTGGTTACTTGGCATTACCATTCGATTTTAATGGCAAATACTTTAAAGCCCGTGTTATGAATTTCCCATTAAGTGGTAACTTTAATAGCCGCATTAACCAAAACATTCGTGAAGATAAAGGCTTTACTTACGGCATTTATGGTAGTTTCTCTGGCAGTGATGTAGCAGGTCCGTTTACCATTGGTTGTGGTGTACGCGGAACAGCAACGGATAGCGCTATAAAAGAAATTTTCTACGAGTTAAACAAATACCGTTCAAGTGGAATTACGGATGAGGAATTAGATTTTGCTAAAAAATCGCTTCGTTCGGGTGATGCATTACGTTATGAAACGCCATTTCAAAAAGCCAGTTTCTTAAGTATTATAGCAGAACGTAACTTACCTAAAGATTACATCGATCAACAAAACAATTTGTTATCTACTTTAACCAAAGAAGAAATAAATAAGTTGGCAAACGAATTATTACCAACCGATAAAATGATTATTGTTGTGGTGGGTGATAAAGAAAAAATTGCTGAACCATTAATGAAACTTGGTTATAAAGTAATTGATTACAAGGTTGAGTAACGATTAAGGAATTATTAAATAAAGAAGCCCGCCCCGATTATCGGGGCGGGCTTCTTTGTATTTAGGATGTTTAGTATTACATCCCCAAATACAACTCCTTTAATTTTTGGTACTCGGTTTCCCAATTAAAATGTGTTTGCGCAGCATGTAAATTATTTTCCGCTAAGGTGTTTAAATAATTTCCTGATTTCATCATAGCCATTAGGGTGTTGGCAATTTCTACAGCAGTATTTGTATTTACGCACAAACCTAAAGCGTGCGTTTCAACCATGTTTTTATACAATAAGTGTCCAGAACTAATTACGGGTAAACCTATATGCATGTATTCATACATTTTACGTGGCAACGATTGCGAAACATTTAAGTTATCAGATACAAAGCTTAACCCGATGTTGCAATCAACAGATAGCTTATATCCTTCTTGCACATCCATAAATCCTGTAAACTGAACCTTATTTTTTATTGTTGACATAAAAGGCCATTGTTTCATTTGTTCTTGGATGTGCGGATCAATCCAACCAACCATTTTTAGGTTTGCATC
>JBILPP010000053.1:0-8358 GCA_044373765.1 Bacteroidia bacterium | reverse complement strand
AAGTTGATGTACTTATAAAAAAGAATAGCGCAGATGAAAGATATTTGAACTTCACTAATAAGTATAACGCTTAAAGTCGTGGGCATAGCATGCCAGTGTTCTGAAAAATATAAGAAATACTAAATCCTGCTAAAAAATACATGTCGGTACCCAAAATAATACCTGATGTTGTTCTCAAATCGCCTTCAATGGCAGTTGTCAAATCAGGATAATCAGATGCAACTTCACCAGTTCTATTGGCTAAACTGCCAGCTGTTGGTCCGTAAGCGCGGGATACTACGTTGGCATTGGCATATTTCCCTCCAATGTCATCTAAATATTTGGTAAATGTGAAGCGAAATCCAGCCTCAACACCAACCACAAAACTACGCGAGACGCGTTTTTTTAGCCCTACACCCATCGGTAAACAGATAGTGGTTAGGTCGTATTTTTTTAAGTTGTTGTATTGGGTTGTTCCTTGACCTTCAGTTCCTAGTGGCTGCAATTCATATTCATTACCTTGGAAAGTAGTTTTAGGATTAAAGTGGAATATTCCAATTCCTCCGAAAATATATGGAACAAGTGGGCGACCTCCTCTATCTGATAGCCTATTTGGTACTAAATTATATTCAGCATGCACTGAAAATTCGTAGATATCACTACTGAAGTTGGTATTACGCATCTTGTTTCTCGCTTTAGATGCTAACGAATCCGCTCCTGAAATTTTCCCATAAGCTATCATGCCTTTCAACGTGAATCGTTGACTTGCATTGTATCTTCCCATGATTGCAGCACTGGGATGAAATTGATCAAAACGCATCTTTTGCTCACTCACATCGCCTATATAATTTGATACACCACCATATACTCCAAACTCAATGTTTTGGGCAGATACTGACACTACAAACAGCGCAGATGATAATGCTAGAAAGTGCTTGAATTTTGAAAACATGTTAACCCCCATAAATAACAAATATAGGTTTATACCTTAAAACGCAAAATGTTTGCAAATGTTGTTAGTTAAGCTATTATTAATTAATAGCTTATGTTTTATACGGTATTAATAAAAACGTGGACAGCGAATGGCTTTTCCATAGTTTCTACCTCTGCTTCCACCGCCACCACCTTTAGCCTCACCAAAGGTATATGAGGCTGTTAAGCCTGTAGTAACATAAAAATCACTGGCACCCAAAAATTGATTTAACCCATTGGATCCAGTACCTTCTTTCACATTACCCATTTTACTTCTTAAGTCTCCGGTGTTTCTGTTTGCTGTACTCCTAGCGTAATAATATTGTGTTAACGTAGGGAATGGAGTGGTGCTAGGATCTTGGTAAACGTTGTCAGGGGCTATATCGTCAATGTAAGAAGTGTTGGTGTATCTGATCCCAAGTTCAAAACCAATTTGAATTTTACGTGCAACATAATATCTGGCACCAAAACCAAATGGTATACAAATGGCATTTAGGTTATACGCTACCCCTGATAACTGAAGAGGAGCCAAACTTTGTAGTTGACCGTTATAATCGCTTTTCGGGGTGAAATTGAACATACCTACACCACCAAATAAGTAAGGAATGAACGGATTTGCAAATCTTCTACCTCTGTTGCGGTCTTCTATTAAGTTCCACTCTAATTGTAATGACCCCTCAAGAATATTGGTTTCAAATGTCCAATTGCGCTGTTTTTGCCATTCGCTTTCACTTAACTGGTCATCTCCAGATACTTTATTGAATCCTCCATATGCTTTGATTGCGAAACGATTACCCAAACGGTAGCGTAAAAATCCACCCACTGCTTGACGCATCGTGGTAGGCTCAATCTCATTAACAACATCACCATAATAATAAGCTCCGCCCAAAAGCAAGCCAACATCTAATTTTTGTGCTGTAACCTTCCCGCCAATCGTAGCGGAAAGTATTAATAGTGTTAATATGTTATAGAGAGCTTTCATTCAAAAGGGTTTATGATGGTGCAAAACTATTATAATAAACTATATTTCCAAGTTCATTGTGATTGAATCCGTTAAAAGCAATCACTTTAGGCATTTCTATTGTCAACCCCCCACATTAATTTTTTACGCAACGTGTTTAAATAATTTTCTTCATTAAATCGAATGAGGTGAAAAGGAAAATCCGCTTTTCTGACTGCAAGTTGTGTGCTGCTGTTTATGGATTCCGACCGAGAATCAAGTGAGACAAGGTAGCTGGTTGCTCGGCCCTCAATTTCGAAAGACAACACATTTTGGTCACTTACAATTATTGGTCTTACATTTAAATTATGTGGCGCAACAGGTGTAATTGCAAAACTTGCGCTTGTTGGATATAGGATAGGTCCACCACAACTTAGTGAATAACCTGTTGAACCAGTTGGGGTAGCTATTATTAATCCATCGCTCCAATACGAATTTAAAAATTCTCCATTAATGTATGAGTGGATAATAATCATCGAGGATGAATCCTTTTTGTGAATTACAAAATCGTTTAGTGCATACTTTACACCACCAAAAAGTGGCAGGTTTGATTCTAGTTGGAGTACAGAACGACTATCGACTTGGAAATGTCCTTTACGTAAGTTTTCTAGCGCTTTTTGAGATTCGTCCATACTTACGCTTGCCAAAAAACCGAGTCGTCCGCTATTTATTCCTAATACAGGAATCTGAAGGTCTCGGATATATGTTAGGCAGTCAAGCATCGTACCATCTCCACCAATACTTATCATGTAATCCACCTCGTACTGCTTAAGTATGTCGTAACTATCGAAACTATCCGTTTCTTTTATCTTAATCTCGGCTTGTTTGCATTGAATGAGAAAGGATTCCTCTACCAGAAAACTTATTTCATTTTGGTGTAAGAAATCAAACAGATTTTGCAGCTGTTTTTGGTATTCCTTTTTATAAACCCTGCCGTATATAGCGAGTTTCATGGTTTTATGTATTAATGTATTTAATTAACCAATCTAATCTTTGGTTTAGGTTATCGGCTACTTCACTTAATTGGTGAACAGATTTTATATTGTAGTTGTATCGCTCAAAAGTGTGAAGTACAGTTTTTATTTCAACGGAGTTTAATTTTAGGCTAACTTCAAGTTTATTGTTTTCTATATTACGAATAAAAAGTCCTGTAATTTTAAAATCGTTGCTTTCTGTAATACGCGCAATTTCAGTTAGTGAGTAATCTCTTGGAAACATCTCGAGTGTGATAATTGCCCCCGGCAAACTGTTTGCTGTATTTTTTGAATAGGCTTTTAATAAATCAGCTAGGGATATCGCACCAATGTAGTTTTGTTTATCATCACACACTGCAATTGTTGTTGAATTGGTATCATACATGATGCGTGTAATATCAAATAGATGCGTATTAGCAGGAATAAACAGGAGCTTATTTTCCATAACTTGCCCAACTGTTTTGTTCTGTGTTTTTTCGGCTTTGCTTATATGTAAATAGCCCAAGAGTTTACCAGATTCCACTACTGGCATTTCCACCACTTTAGCGTCATGCATAAAACTGATTGCAGCATCGCATAAATCGCCACATTTTAGTGGAATTATTTGATCAGATATCAGTTCCTCAGCTGTCATTATTTAGCAAGTTGTTTAAGGTAGAAAGCTTCTGCTATTTTATTGAATTCGGTTGGGTGTTCCATCATTGGAACATGTCCACAATTATCTAAAAAATGAAGTTCAGAGTCAGGCAATAACTCATTAAACTCTTCTCCAACATTAGGAGGTGTTATCACATCATTTTTGCCCCATATTAAACAAACAGGGACTTTGATGTGGGGAATATCCTTTCGCATGTTATGTCTTATGGCTGATTTGGCCATAGTCAAAATGCGCAAAACTTTCATTCGATCATTAACAGTTTCGAATACTTCATCCACTAATTCATCAGTGGTATTTTTGGGGTCGTAAAAAGTAATTTCTATTTTTTTTCGAATAAACTCTTTATCACCTTTTTTGGGATAATTTCCTCCCATTGCATTTTCGTATAGGCCACTACTTCCTGTAAGTAATAATGTTTTCACGTTTTCAGGATGTTTTTTTAAATACACCAAGGCTACGTGTCCGCCAAGTGAGTTACCTAATAGGTTTACCGACTTAAACTTTTTATATTCAATAAATTCGTGGATAAAATTAGCTAAACCTTCAACGCTTAGGCTTAAAATATTCATTTCAAAAATTGGCATCAACGGAATTACCACCTTATATTTTTTAGAAAAGTGTTCTGTTACTTCTCTCCAATTACTGAGTGCTCCAAATAAACCGTGTAAGAGAAGAAGTACCTCGCCCTCACCTTCTTCAATATACTTAAACCTGCCGTCTTGTTTTATCGATATATCCATTTATTACGTTACGAATTGCAACCAAATATAAGAAAATTAACTTATCTCAAATGTAGTTGTGTTATTAGTACAAAGTTTTTTATGATGGTTAGCCCACTTGTGGTAAGGCAAGACTCTGGATGAAATTGTATTCCTATAATAGGCAAAGTGTTATGAGACAGTGCCATAGGTTCATCGTTTTGGGTGTGTGCAATTATTTGTAAAGGGTGCATAATGTTGTACAAAATTAAGGAATGATACCTCGTTACTTCAAAAATTTGAGAAATATTATTAAACAATGAATGTCCTTTATGTATTGCCATATCTACCTTGCCATGTTTAGGAGTAGTCGCTTTTCCGAGCTCCGCTCCAAAGTATTGCCCTATAGCTTGATGTCCTAGGCATACGCCTAATATTGGTTTAGTTTTATGATGTTGGTGGATTATTTCCATCATGTGTCCCGCTTTTTTGGGCGTTTGCGGTCCGGGAGACAATATCAAAGCATCATAATTATTTATAAAGTCTTGGTTGATTAATTTAACATCATCGTTGCGCATAACATCGCATAAAACTCCGCATTGCCTCACATAATCAGCAAGCATGTATGTAAACGAATCGTAATTATCTATCAGCAAAAATTTCATTTTACTGCTTTTTGATAAACTTGTAATGTGAGGCTGATGTGATTTTGCCAGGTGAATTGTTGTTCCCGGATTTTACCTTTCTTAACCAATTCCTGCTGTAGTTTTGTATTGGTTAATACTTGGTTTATGGCATTTGTTAATTTTTTCACATCTGTAGCATCAACATAATAAGCGGCATCGCCACCAACTTCAGGTAGGCTTGTGGCATGATGAGCAACTACAGGTGTTTCTGCACTAAACGCTTCTAGCATGGGCATGCCAAAACCTTCGTATGTTGATGGAAAAACGAATAGCTTAGCATGTTGATATACATAGCGCAACTCAGCATCGCTGAGTTTAGCATGGTGTAGTTTATTATTTACATTTAATTTTTGGGCAAGCGCTAACTCATCGTTACTAAATGATGCACTTCCAGCACAATATAAATGCACATCGGGATTTATTTTCGACAACTCGGCAAACGCATTTAATAATGAAATAAAGTTTTTGTATCCACCACGTTCGCCTGTAAAGAGGATATAATTATCGGGCAGTTTTTTCGGCTTTATACCTTGCTCCGGTAATGATTGTGCCAATGGTATAATATTTACTTGCTCCGGATTTACATATGGATAAATACGCAGTAAATCTTTTTTGGTATGCGCTGATACAACAATAATTTGCTTGGCTATTTTAATATTATCCGCTTTTATTTTAGCCATTTCGGCATAGTGTGCATTGTTTGGCGTTTGCTCATGTATTAAATCATGCACGGTAAAAACCAACGGCATATTTTCTTGGGTTAATGCTTTTAAATAGTAATCAGCATAAAAGGTTGGATGAAAAACATCTGCATTATTTTTTTTGATGGATTTAATGGTTTGCCAATGCGAATATCTGCCATATATACCCCTTACTAGTTTTCCTTTAAGTGGAAATTGGTAAGGTTTAAAAAATGAGTTGATTTGAGGTTTAAGCTCCAGTAAATATTCGTTTTCTGAGTACTTGCAATTAAACAATAAGTGATGTTGTGGCATCTGTTCAATGCCTTCTACAAGTTTGGCAAAAATACGTGAAACACCACCAAATCGCTGCCTAAAAAATACCTCATCATCAAACAAAATACGCATGGCCTAGCTCATTAATTTATGGTCGCTAAATGTTTTTGATTGAAGCCCAAGTTTTGAGAACCAATATAGCCCAAACTTGCTGCCTTTATAAAGCAATTTAAATAATAAGGGGTTAATTGGTTTTTTGCTCAATACATGAAAGTTAGAGCCATTGGTTGACAAGTGTAAATGATGTTTTTTAGCCAAATGCAGAAGGGATTTTTTATGGTAAAATGCGATATGCTGGCCATGGTTAAACGCATAATACCACCAATCTTTTGTTGGTGTATTATCGGGAACAAGTTCTGTAGAGAAAATAATATTATCCGAGTAAGTTAACATATCAATTAGTTTCTCTTCTGGGTTATCTAGGTGTTCAAAAACTTCAAAGGCAGTTATAGACTCATACTTTGTTCCAGCCTTGTGTTCAAAGCCTATAGAAACTAAATTTTTAGCATATTCATCAACCCAATAATAATCAAATCCTACATCTCGCATCATGCGTGTAAAAATGCCGTAACCACCTGCGTAGTCTAAGAATTTCTCGTTTTTACCAAATAGAAAACTAACAAGTACGGTAACAATACCTCTAAAACGCTCGTTGCGCGCAATAATTCCAGTATCATTATTGTTTATTGCGCTTTGGTAGGCCTCATTTAACCAATAAGGTTTTTCTGTTTGTACAAAATGGCAATTCTCGCATTGCTCATATTGCACATCATACTTATTCAGTACTTTGGCTACAAACAAAGGCTGCACATTTTTACCACAAATTTTACAAGTGCTCATGGTTATTTTGTTTGATTGTTAATGGCAACTATATTTTGAAATCCAAAAATTTCTGTTAGTAAAATACTGTTCTGCTCAACCTTTAGCAAACCGTTAGGTAACACCCTATAAAAAGAGTATTGAGGGAGTATTTTAATAAAGTCTTTCATAAATACCTTACTAATAATATTCATGGAGTTAAACTCGAAGTGAATTGCTTTAATTTTATTGTTTTTAATACTTTCTAGGCAACCACTCATTACGCTGTATTCAAAACCCTCTGTATCTATTTTAAGCAAATCAATGTGTTCAATTTTATTTTCTTCAATGAATGAGTCAAGCGTTGTGACCTCAACCTCGTGTACTATGGTTTTGTTATTGTATAAATCTGTGAATACACCCTCTAAAAGTGTTGCATGTTCCGAACCATCATTATTAGCATAGTCGTAAAAATTAAGCTTACCTATTGTATTAGCACAACCTTTGTTTATTGTTTTAAAACCAATTTTTTTGGCTTTTTCTTCCAAAGTAAGGAACGTTTTTGGATGTGGTTCGAATGCATATAAATCAACATCCGAATTATAATTTAATACCTCTTCGGCATAATTACCCACGTTAGCCCCTACATCAATAACAACCTGTTTACCAGTTTTTTTTAATAGCATGGCCATTAGCATTCTATCTCCTTTATGCACTAAAGAGAATTTATTATCAATGCCCATACCTTTAACTGAAAGGAAATATAAAAATTTATTGATTTTATAAAAGTATGTTTTTGTAAAAAATGTTTCTAAAAAAAGTAATAAACTATTCATTGTCTAATGTTCTGATTTTTGTGGAATATAAACGTATTGTTTTTATAATATTAAACGAGTTAAGCATTAGTTTAAAATGCACCCTTGTTTTAGGAAATAATAGTAAACAGAAAAACCCAGAATAAAATTGGGCTATAAAAGTGGCGATTGCCGAGCCAACAATTCCAATTTTAGGAATAAAATAGAAATTTAATAACACATTGATAATGGCACCAACAATGGTATTTATGGTAGTAAATCGCTGCATCCCTTCAACAATAAATGCTTGGCTGTAGGCCACTCCAAAAAATACGAAAATACTATTACAAAAATGTACTTTTAGCACCGCAGATGTTTGGGTATATGCTTCTCCATAAAGTATGCTTACAATTAAATCACCAAAGACAACTACCACCAATGAAACTACTATACAAAGTAGTGTAAAAACAGAATACAGTCTTTGCATCCTATTCAGGTATTCCTCTCTACTTATTTTTAGTCCGTTTATAATCGCAGGAAACAAAGATCCTGCGATAATTCCTGGTACTACATAAAATGCTTCACTTAATTTAATTGCCGCTGTAAAATTACCAAGAGATTTGGTATCTAACATTTTTTGAATCATGAGTTGATCTACTCTCATGTAAATTACAATAAAAAATCCTGTAAAGATGATCGGCAACGACTCTTTCAACATTTTAATTGCAAGCGCTTTATCAAACGACCATTTGGGGAGCTTAATTTTAAGTTTATATATAATTA
>JBILPP010000054.1:0-8358 GCA_044373765.1 Bacteroidia bacterium | reverse complement strand
TTTGCCTAAGGTTCCGGTAATAATATCTACTCGGCCCATAACATTACACAACTCAGGAACGCCTCTTCCGGTTTTACCAATAAATCCTGCACTATGGCATTCATCCGTCATTACCAACGCATCGTATTTATCGGCTAAGTCACAAATTTTATCCATTTGCGCAACATATCCATCCATACTAAACACGCCATCGGTTACAATAATTTTAAACCTAACACCTTTTTCGTTAGCGGCAATTAGTTGTGCCTCCAAATCAGCCATATCATTGTTTTTATATCTGTAGCGTTGGGCTTTACATAAGCGCACCCCATCAATAATACTGGCATGGTTTAACTCATCACTTATAATGGCATCAGCTTCTTGAAACAAAGGTTCAAAAACGCCCCCATTTGCATCAAAAGCTGCAGCATATAAAATGGTATCTTCAGTACCATAAAAATCTGCAATGGTTTTCTCTAATTCTTTATGAATATCTTGGGTGCCACAAATAAAACGCACACTACTTACACCAAATCCATGCGTTTCCAAAGCCTTTTTAGCGGCTTCTTTAACACGCGGATGAGATGATAAACCCAAATAATTATTAGCGCAAAAATTTAACACACTTTGACCAGTGTTTAAGGTAATTTCTGCCCCCTGCTCCGATACAATAATGCGCTCGCTTTTATATAAACCTGCCGCTTTAATATCAGCTAATTCTTGTTGTAAGTGTTGTTGTAATTTACCGTACATAGGTTTTATTCTTTATTTAAATTATAATATTTATTTGGGTTGATAGGTGAATTGAGCCGCGCACCAATTATTTTTAATCAAGTGTTTTTTAAACTGTAAACCAAGCGCTTCGGTAGCATCTTTTAGATCGATTAAATCAGATTCGTAAAAACCACTAATTAATAAAAACGCACCTGGTTTCATGTGTTTTACAATGGTACTAAAACTACTTAGCAAAATGTTTTTATTTATATTGGCTAGCACACCATCAAAGGTTTCCGTTATTTTAATTACCGATAACGTTCCTAGTCTGAATTCAAAATGATCCAGGTTGTTTAGGCTTTTATTTTCGGCAATGTTATCTATACACCATTCATCAATATCATTACCAATAATTTGGGCAGCACCTAGTTTTAATGCCATTAAACCAAGCACTCCTGTGCCACAGCCATAATCAAATATTTGTTTATTGGTGAAATCCTGTTCCAGCATCAACTCTAAAACCAATTGAGTGGTTTCATGGTGTCCGGTACCAAAAGTATTTTTTGGTTGTATGGTTATGGTGTGTGCATAATCCATTTGTAAATCGTGAAAAGGAGCGCGTACTAATATCTTATCGGCAACAACTATTGGTTCGTAAGAAGCTTCCCATTGTGCATTCCAATTTTGGGGTTCGATTATGCTGTGCGGAACATCATTAGGATTGATGCCGTATTTTAAAAGCAAATCGTTGTACAATAAAGGATTATGCAGTGATTGTGGAATATAAGCGGAAAATCCTTCATCATTTTCAATAAACCCTTCGTACTCCAATTCTGCCAATTCTGCAATAAGCAATTCCCTGGTGTCTTCGTCACAAATTATAGCAAATTCAAAATATGCTTCCATGTGGCAAATATGCATAAAAAGTATAGCTATAAAAAGGTGCGTATTACAAACAGTAGCTAATTTCCTTTTTCAGCTACCGTTACAATAATTTCTGGTATGCGCGCATCCATCTGTCTGGTATTTCATCATTTAATGCAGCCTGGTAATCGCTGTAACTGCAAGGCACCATAAATATTCCTTTTTGGTTAGAGCGTTCCTTAGGGTAAGGTACTTCCATCCACCAACGCTCGTTATAAATGTTTTTGTAGAATACAATCTCGTAATCACCTGCTTTAAAAGTAGTACGGTAAATCATGTAATCTTTACTCTCACCTGTTGGGTAATCATACTTGCGGTTATAAAAACCATCGATAAAATACCACAACATTTGCGAAACCAATTTACTACCGCAAGCATTGGTATCGTGAAATGCGTTTAAATCATAGAAACCAATACTGGTTAAATCGTTACCCATACCAGCATAACGTGCAATCTGGCAAGCCTCTTCGCCATAAAACCCATTAGGATTCATTTCAATGCTAGAAGCAATATCAGCAGCCTTAACACTATTTAAACTAAACACCATCATATCTGCATTGCGTGCCAAAGGTTCTGTTTCTTGCATTCTGGCGCGCACTTGGCCTAACCTAAACACATCAAAATTCATTTTATCAAATGCATCTAAGCTTTCTTGCTCTACAAAATAAGCTTGGTTGCCTATGTGAATGATATTGAACAAAAAGTTAGGTTGATGTGTAATGGATTTATATAAATAATTAGCGTATTCAGGGTTAGATTCATTTTGTTTCAAATCTATGGTAGCATCAGCTACCAGCATATTTAAATTAGGATTAATCCCTTGGTATGAGGTAAACTGAGCATAAGCCAAATCGCTTGGACCACCTAAAATAATGGTTACAATTTTGCGCTCATGCAGCTCTTTTAAACACTCATTAAGGGCAAACATGGTATCGCTTACACTACTTCCTGGTTCAATATTACCCAAGTCGGCAATTTTTACTTCATACTTGGGCTGAACCAACTTATACAATTGTTTCCTCACCTCATCAGGAGTGGTGCTTAAACCAGCGTGAGAAGACCTTAATCGTTCTTCTTTAACACCTATTAGGGCAATTTGAACATCATCCAAATCAGGAAATTTTTTAGTATAAATATCTATTACATTAACTAAACTTTTAGGAGAAGTTTCGGTTATATTGGCAAATACCGATTGCGGAATCGGACGTAAGAAGTCGCTTAATTGCATGATGTATATTTAATGGTCGCAAAATACCTTATTTTCGTCCGCAGGTAATAAACATTTCCACACTTTGATAGCAGTTAGCGGAGCAACAGGATTTTTAGGTGCACACCTAGTATGCAGGCTTTTGAAAAAGGGTTTGCAGGTAAGGGCGTTAAAACGTTCGGATAGCAATATGGCCGAGTTTGAATACATCTATTCATTATTATTTGTAAATAATGAGGCTAAGCAAAACCTAACTTGGTTTGAAGCTGATGTGTTGGATACACCTGCTCTTGATATTGCGCTACAAGGTGTTGATGAAGTATACCACTGTGCAGCCATGGTATCTTTTAGCCAAAAAGACAAGGAAAAAATGATGCAAGCAAACGTTCAGGGCACTGCTAATATGGTAAATTTAAGTTTAATCCATGGTGTCAAAAAGTTTGCTCACATTAGTTCCATTGCTGCACTTGGTCGCGAAAAAAGTGGTGTACATGTTACAGAAAAATCCAAGTGGGTTGAATCAAAACTAAACAGCAACTATGCCGTTAGTAAATACAAAGCCGAGATGGAAGTTTGGCGTGCATCCGTGGAAGGTTTAGATGTGGTTATAGTGAACCCTGGGGTTATTTTAGGTAGTGGTGATTGGCATAAAGGCTCGTGTGCATTGTTTAATATGGCATACAACGGAATGCCTTTTTATACCCATGGCGTTAATGGATACGTAGATGTATTGGATGTGGCCGATGCCACCATTCAATTAATGGATCATCATGTTTTTGCCGAGCGTTTTATTTTGGTAAGTGAAAATACCAATATGAAATACTTTTTAGATGAAACAGCAACCCACCTAAACAAAAAGAAACCAAGTATTGAAGTAAATAAAATTTTGGCAGAGTTAGCATGGATGGGTGCAAGTTTAGCAGCATTATTTACTGGCAAAAAGGCAAGCTTAACGAAAGAAACCTCGCGTGCATCGCTCAATAAATATTATTACAGCAACCAAAAAATTAAAGATAGAATAGGATTTGAGTTTATACCCATAAAACATACTATAGCACAAACCTGCAATCATTTATTACAACAAAAACAAACATCATGAAATTATTTTTAACCACTGTTGCTGCAGCAACTTTAACACTAACAGCTTGCAATAATGCCAATGATTCGGCTGGCAATGCTTCTATTCAAAAACTAGAGAAATTATACAAAACCAGTTACAATTTAAAAGACATACCTACAGCGATTACTGCCGTACAACTAATTTTAATAGACGATAGCACCAACGCGTTGCGGGATTCTTTACCTAGCATGTACTTGGCGGTGCAAAATATTGACGCCTGTTTAACCACAACTGAAGATGCTTTAAAACGTTACCCAGAAAGTGAAGAGTACGCCAAATATAAAATGTTGTGTTTAGAACAAGTTGGTAAAGCTGATGAGCTATTTGCCTTAGCCAATAGACTTTACGACAAAACAGGCAAAGCTGAATATGTATACAAGATTGCATCGGTGCAATTGGTTACCGGAGAGTTTACCGCTGCCAATAAAACCATTAGTAACATGATGGAAAAATACAAAAACACAAAAGACAGCGTGGATATTTTTATTGACCAAGGCCAAAGCCAAAGGGTACCAATTATTGCTGCCTGCTGGAACATGAAAGGTTACCTTTACATCCAAACACAAAAGTACCAACAAGCAGGTGAGGCATACCAAAAAGCCATTCAAATTTTCCCAGATTTTGTAATGGCCCGCAGAAACCTGCAACAGTTAGTTCAAGGCGCGCAACAACAACGCTAAACAGAAACAGCAACTTTATGATAAATACCTATGCAACTATTCATGTTGCGTAGGTATTTTTTTTGAATGCTTACAAGACCTTGAAACTTCATAACAATCTATAGGCCTGATTAAAGAATATAATGGGGACTCAAGGAGATAAAACATGCATTAAACCCTTATAAGTGGAGAATCATAACGAGGTGCAAAAAGGCCAATACCTAAATCCATTATTCTTTTTAAATACAGGCATCAAGAATAATTATTGTATTGACCTACAAAAAAATATTTTTTGTTATTAGATATTTTATATATTGAACTATAATTCAAACCAGTATATAAAATGAAACACAATTACACTACAACCATTTTTAAAGGCGGTATGCGTACGCTACTCCTGCTTTTCAGTTTGCTCTCTTGGCTATTGCCTGCGCAGGCTCAAATAGTATTGAGTTCCAGTTCTGGAACTTCCACATCTGCCAGCTACAGCACCCTTAAGGCAGCATTCGACAATGTGAACAATGGAACACACAGAGGTGTTGTTTTGATAGAAGTCCATGCCAATACTACCGAGACTGCAGCAATCAATATATTAGATAGTGGAAATGTGGCCGGAGCTGCCTATACATTTATCATGGTAAGACCAGCAGATACAGCAACTGTGCCAAAAGTCATTAATGCGTCTGGCATTTCAGGTACATCATTTATTACCTTAACTGGAGCCGACAATATTTTTTTCGATGGCAGACCACTTTCAACAGGTAATGCTAAATTACTTACCATAAATCAAAGTGCAAATGTGGCTGCATCTCATACCATAACACTTATTAATGGGGCATCTCTTAATACCTTTGCTTTTTTAAACATAGAGAATGGTGCAATAGGAACAACAGCCTCTAGTGCAATCAGACTATCAACAGGAAGTAACAGCGAAAATCAAGTTGGTTTCTGTACCATTAATGGAGGTAACTTAGGAATTGAAGTTGCTGGAACAAATGGTGTTCCGAATAACTTTTTCTATATATTTAATAACCTACTAACCAACCAAAAATCAGCAGCCATAAGATTAGCAAGTGGTGTAGGTAATATACTAATTGACTCGAACGATTGCACCCACAGCATTGCAACAACAACTGGTGGTTATCAATTTTTAAATATTACCCTTATTGAACCAACAGCCACCGTTGAAGTTACCAAAAACAGGGTTTATAACATAAATACTGCGTCAGCAAACTTTATGCAAGGCATCATATTCTCACCAGCCATTGCATCTGGTTCATTAATTATTAGAAACAACAGCATTTCTCTTGGTTCTGCAACTTTCCCCAACACGCTTAGTCAAATCGTGCGCTGTTTGCTTTTTGGAGGCACAGCGCAAGCATCAGTAATTGTAGAAAACAACACTTTTCGTATTGGCGGAACACATGTTACTGCAAATGGAAATCCAACATCAGCTGGCATACTTAAAACAAACTCTGGTGCACTAAGCAGTTTCACTTGCCGTAACAACATTGTTTTAAATACACGCACGGGTTCTGCAAGCCAGCATGTTGGTGCATTTTATAGTACGCCTACAACAGGTACTAATGTTATCGACTTTAACACCTACTCTGGTGGAGGAGCCTTTATTAATGCATGGATTGGCACTTTCCATGGCACCATAGCCACCTATAAAGCAGCTGCATTTCCGCTTGAGCAAAATGCAGTATTTGGTATTGTAGATTTTAATAACACCACCGAACCCAGTATCAACTTGAATGGACCTAACACGTCAGGTGGTAAATTAGCAGGAACACCAATTGCTGCAATTACAACTGATTATTATGGTACTACAAGAAGTACGGTTACACCATATAGAGGTGCATTTGAATCGGCAACACCGATTGATACATTCGATATACAAACGGTTATATTGTATACCTACGGTAAAATACCGATCGGAACAGACGATACGGTAAGGGTATTGGTTAGGAACCTAGGAACTACTGCAGTAACAAATCACCCAATAAACTTAACCAGTACAAAAAATGGTTATTTGGGTGCAGTAAATGTGAGCTTACCTCCAGCTGGCGAAGCCATCATTAACATGGTGCCTTATACCCCATTTATTTTAGGTTTTGATACATTAATGGCCTACCCAAACCCAGATCAAAAACCTAGCAACGATACTTCGTTATGGGTTAGAGAAAATACATTAAATGCCTTAAGTTACAGCCGCCCATTTGTGGCACAAACAGGTAACCTAGGTACTAACCCCGAAGGAGAAATGGTTGCGAAATTTTATACCCCAGTTCCCAATTTTGTAAATCAGGTAAATGTTAATTTCACCAATAACTTCTTTAATGGTCCTCAACCGTTTCAAATTGTTATATACGAAGATTCGGGTGCTACACTTGGCCCTAAAAGAGTCCCATTTTGGGTATCTGCAACACAAAATACAGTGAATGGAATATTTAACTTATCTATTCCTTCTGTGCCTGTTAGCGGTTCTTTTTATATAGGCGTTCGCCAAACTTCAGCAAACAACATCGGTTTTGCATTTCAAAACGAAAACCCTATTCGTAACCAAACATTTTATTTCCGCCAAGGTGCTGGATTTAGTACTTTAGCTTGGAACGATTTTGCGGTTAATCCCAACAACCAATTTAGGTTTATGATTGAACCACGATTAACCATTAATGATGATTTAGGTGTTGTTGATTTATTTGCACCTGGAGCAGGGTGTGTTAACTTAGGTAATCAAGCCGTATCAATGCAAGTACAAAACTTGGGTTTATTGAACCAAACTTTTGCTACCGATACGCTGCGTATCTTCGGGAGAATAATTAAACCTTCGGGCAATACCATTTCATTCGGACCAATATTGGTTACAAGTGGAACATTAGCTGCTGGTAATACATTAAACGTTACCGTTATTCCTTCATTTAATTTCGATTCGGCAGGGGCATACACATTCACGGCATGGACACGTTTTGGCCCTGATGCGAATGCAATAAACGATACTTTACCACCATTTGTGCGTAATGTTTTAGCCACCAGCAATGCACCTATTGTGCAAGACTTTAACGCTGTTACATTCCCTACAACATGGAACACCAACCGCTTTTTTATTAGTCCTGCTAACGGTATAAACAATACCAATTCAATTAGAGTAGGTATTGATAACTCAAGCCCTTTTGCAGCAAACGCATACATACAATCTCCACGTGTTGGTGGCATTACAGCCAATAGCGTATTAAGATTCGATTACCGCATATTAAACAACATCGGAGGTACTCCGGCAACATTAATTAATACAGATAGTATTAAAATAATGGTATCAACTAATTGCGGAAACACCTTTACCCAATTGGCTTTAATTAACGGAAGCAACCATGTTAGCTCTGCTAACTTAGCACGCTACAATGTTGCTTTAGGTGCCTATAGTGGTAATGATATCATTGTTAAAATTATTTACGACTGGTTTGGAACTACAAATGATGTAGTTGTGGATATGGATAACATACGCATAGTTGATGGACAAAATGATGTGGGTGTAACTTTAGTTAGCAATCCTTGTCGCTCTATAATAGCAGGTAGTGCTGCCATTAATCCAGTGGTAACTATTCGTAACTTTGGTAGTGGTTCGCAAAATAATGTACCTCTTGGTATTTCAATTACTGGACCATCAACCTACAATAGTACATCTACATCTGGCACCGTTGCTGCAAGTAGCAGTGGTGTTGTTTCTTTTTTAAGCACTTTTAATCCAAGTG
>JBILPP010000002.1:0-26556 GCA_044373765.1 Bacteroidia bacterium | reverse complement strand
ATACAACACGAAAAATTCTAATAGATGTTAAATTGAACTTAGTTGATGACCGCTAAAACAGTTTATTTCGGAATAATAATATCTTAATTGATAAATTTCCAAGAACAATTTAAAAATTTAGTATTATTAATATTTTAAATTATTGCACTTTTAACACGAAAAGCATTCGTGTATTTACACAATAAAAAAAAGCTAAAAAGCAAGTAAAATATGGTTATGAGCTTAAAATCCCTATTAAAAAAAGTTATAATTAAGTAAGAGAAATATTCAAAATATTTTAACTTCCTGAAAACCATATATGAAACCTTTTGTTAATTTAGCTGCGTGGAGTCCAGAAACCACATTAATAAACGGGGCGTAATCCGAAAAGCCATACGAGTAGGTTACAACTAATTGTTTTAAAATGGAACATTTAAAAATTGCTAGTGATAATTACGTAGCCTTTACGTTTTTTATCGGAACAATGGCCATGATGGCTGCCTCAGTATTTTTCTTTTTCGAGTTAAGTAACACGTCTCAAAAATGGAGAACGTCCGTATTAGTTTCTGGACTAATCACATTTATTGCAGCAGTACATTACTACTACATGAGAGGTTACAATTTAGAAACAGGTGATTCACCTACATTCTTTAGATATGTAGATTGGATTTTGACCGTGCCGTTGATGTGTGTGGAATTTTATTTAATTACCAAAAAAGCAGGTGCTAAAATCGGTTTACTTTGGAAATTAATATTTGCTTCTTTAGTGATGTTAGTTACAGGTTACATTGGAGAAGTATTAGACCCAACTCAAAGTGTACTTTGGGGTGTTATTTCAGGAGCCGCTTATTTCTACATAGCATACCTAGTATGGTTTGGTGAAGTAGCAACTTTATCGCAAACTGCAGGACCACAAGTTGCTAAAGCGACTCGTATTTTAGGCTGGTTTGTTTTAGTTGGTTGGGCAATTTACCCACTTGGTTACATTTTAGGTACAGAGGGTGGTTTATTTGGAATGAAATTAGTACAAGATAAAGCTGCTGCATTACATGCAATGGATATTGTTTACAATATTGCAGATGCTATAAACAAAATTGGTTTTGGTTTAGTTATTTATGCTTTAAGCAGAAGCGAAGACTAAATTTTACATTATCATTTAAAAAGAGGACTCTTCAGTTTACTGAACGTCCTCTTTTTTTTTATCAAGATTAGCAATCATTTAAAGCTGTATGAAAATATCAAGTCAATTTAACAACGGAGAAATTGTTTATGATTACATATTCTCAGGACTTGGTGCAAGTAATAGCCTTATTATCTTGTCACTTTTAAAAGACAATCTTTTACAAAACAAAAAAATTGCAGTAATCGAACCATCACTTAAAATCACCAATGATAAAACTTATTGTTTTTGGGCCCATCCAAACGACCCAATTGTTATCGATCTTAAACCAATCATAAATCGCAGTTATAACAATGTGGTAATAAATGATGGTCTAAAACAAAACATATCCAATCAACCATATTATTTAATAAGAAGTATTGATTTGTACAATTATGTACGCGAGAAGTTATTAAACGCGAATATTCCCGTTTTTAATTACTCCACAAATGAATTATCCGTAAGTAAAGACATTTATACGATAAAAACCTCTCATGGTAATTTCTGCGCCTATCATATTTTTGATAGCGCACCATCCAAAAACGAAACTCTTCAAAAAAACGTTATTCACTTACATCAATCGTTTTATGGAGTCAAAATAAAATGTGATCTCGATTTATTTCATGAAGACACATTTGAAATGATGAACTTCCATGTAGACCAAAACAACTTCACGCAATTTATTTATACACTTCCCTATTCTAGCAATGAAGCTTTAGTTGAACTAACCCGTTTTGGTGCAGAAAAAATTGATGTGGACTATGCAAAAGAAGTATTGACCGAAGCACTTAGAAACAAGGTTGGGAATTATGAAATTATTGATGAAGAAATAGGTTGTATTCCGATGACAACTCATTTGCATCAACCCGCCATATACAGCGGCATCTTGAAAACTGGCACCAACGCTAATTTAATTAAACCTAGTACGGGATATGGATTTAAAAATATGTTTCGCTTTGCCGAGATGGTAAAAAATGAAATCACCAATACTAACGGTAAGGACCTAAACACGTTATCCCTTAAGGCAAAAAAGCGATTCAGATTTTACGACACATTACTACTAATTATATTACTCTATTGGCCTAAGGAAGGCAAAAGAATATTCTCCAAGCTTTTTTTAACCCAAAATGTAAAAACCATCTTTTTGTTCCTAGATGAACAAACATCACTAATGCAAGAGGTTAATATATTCAAATCACTGCCATTGGCTCCATTCCTTAAATCGTTGCTGGTGTATGCTGTAAAACACAATTTCATGAGGTATTTGATTACCGCAGTAACATTACTGCTATACTTCTTCATAAAACAATACAACCCAACAATAGCAATCTATTACAGCTATTTATGTATCACATTAGGATTGCTTTGGGTTGGAATTCCGCATGGAGCATTGGATCATTTAACCATTTCCAATGGCAAGAAGTCGCTTTCATTTTTTATAGTAAAGTATGTAATAACCATAATTCTATACTACTTTTTTTGGCAATTCTTCCCTTTCCTTGCACTTCTATTTTTTATTATGTATTCATCCTTTCATTTTGGTGAATCAGAATTAGAGGAAATAAATTCAACAGTAACAACCTTTTCATCTTATTTCAATGCATGGATGTTAGGGGCTTCTATTCTAATGTTTATTATTCTCACGCATGTCCACGAATCAATAACTATTATTATAAATATTAAGGGATTGGAATTTATTAAATTGCATGAGGACCTTATAATTAAATATGCAATTCCAACTGCTACATTGGCCATTTTTTATTTATTAATACTAGCAATTAGCACGAAAAAATCAAGTATTTATGCCCTTATAGCATTGCTTGTAGTTGGAGTATTTACAAATCTATTAATCGCATTCTCCATTTATTTTATTTGCCAACACAGTTTAAATGCATGGTCGCATTTACAGCATCAACTAAACATAAATTCATTTGGACTTTATAAAAAGGCGCTGCCACACACAATAGGAGCATTTGTAATTTTAATCATTTGCATTTTATTAAATATACAGGAACACAATCAAGTAAAAACAATACTTCCATCTTTTTTCATTTTCCTCGCTTGCATCAGTTTACCTCATTTTGTTTTTATGCATCTCTTTTATAAACAAAAGTAAAGAGATAAACCTGCTGGAATAAAAGGTGTTTTAAAGAATAAAATACTATAACTCCGTTAAAAACTTAACAGTGTCTACGCCATCGGCATAATCGGTTAGTTCAGGTTGTTGTGCTTTACCTAAAGGTAAGCTACTATTAAGGGATACTTTACTTACTACACATTGTATGTTTTCTTTATGTAATTCAAGTGTTCGCGCCAATTCGTTGATGTCGGAATAATGTTCATAAAACATCACTCCAAGTGGAGAAGCAATTGCGCTATCCTCCTTCAACAATAAAAAATTGTTATCAAAATGCTTGGTTAAATTCATCAATAAAATAGCCTTGTGGTAAGTGTAATTATTGGCATATTTATTATGGTTAATGTGCTCATAAAAGTCTTCTATACCTTCATAAAATGTAGCGATATTGTAACCTTCTGGCAGATAAATTTTTGACACATTGCGACATCCTAAACCAAAATAGGTAAAAATATCTTCCCCCAATTTATGCAAATCCTCTGGCGTTTCTGTACCTGTTAATACCGCCACACTGGTTCGTGCTTTGCGAAATAACGAGGATTTATTTTTAAAATAATAGTCGAAATAACGATTGGTATTATTACTACCTGTTGCGATAACCGCATCAAAATCTTTTGGCAAGCGTTCTTCAGTAATTTCTATTTGTGTGCTTAACTCAGGAGCCAAACGAACTAAGTTTTCAATGACCCATTTCATTAGCACTGTGTCATCGCTAGATAGTTTAACAATTGCCTTATGACCGCATAACAAAACCGACAATAAATCATGCAAACCAACAAAAGGGATGTTACCCGCCATAATTACCACTACTTTTTTAGGTTGAGGTTGAGGAATATGGTGGTAATTACTTAGCCAATTGTTTAAATTTTCGTTAGTTAGTTCGCTAGCCCAAGCGCTAAGTGCTTTCTTCACATATTCGTTTGTGAACCAAGGGTTTTGTTGGTATGCACGAATAAAAACAGGATTATCTGTGGCAGCTTCTTGCTTAAAAAAAGCACCCAATTGGGACAGTATTTGTATGGTGTGTTGAAAATTCATCGTTATTTAGAACAATTATATTTTTTAATGCAAAGCAACAAAACTTATTTTGCATTTGTTATAACAACAGAAAATAAAGAAGACTTATGGCAATAATGATTACTGACGAATGCATCAACTGCGGTGCATGCGAACCTGAATGTCCTAACAATGCAATTTACGAAAGTGGTGCTGAATGGGCTTGGTCAGATGGAAATACGTTAACCGGAACAATTGAAGTTGACGGTGAAACGATTGATGCAACTAAGCGCTTTGCTCCAAAATCGGACGATACATACTTTATTGTAACAGGCAAGTGTACAGAGTGTGTTGGTTTCCATGAAGAACCACAATGTGCTGCTGTTTGCCCGGTTGATTGCTGTGTACCTGATCCTGATCACGTAGAGTCGCAAGATCAATTGATGTTCAAGAAAACCAGAATGCACATTTAAAAAGGTGTTAAAACATGTTGAAAGCCTCGCAATTTGCGGGGCTTTTTTATTGCATCTTACAAACGTCATTGGCATTGCCCGTTAGTAAACTTCAGCGAAGGTCAACAAGACCATGCCTTAAAATAGTTCTTTAAAAAACACCCTGTTCTCAAACTTAAATGCCTTTTAAATTTAGCTTTATAAGTGTCATTGCGCTATAACCTTTGAATATACATTGGATCAATTTGTGGACCAACTCTCAAATACCAGTAGTAACACCTTGATAAGTTCATCCTTACAACCATTAAAAAAAAACGGGGAAAGAACATATTGCTCCTTCCCCGCTTATTCATTTTATTCTCTTTTATTTCTTCTTCAACGTAACCATGATGTAAACTGGTAAATGATCGCTAAATCCGTTTGTGTATTTTTCGCCAATAAATGTGCGCAACGGGGCTCCTTTATATTTGCCTTCGGCCTCTACCATCCAAGGTTGTTTATAAATGGTTGCCGAACTTTTATCGTAACAAATTGCTCCTGTACAATTGGTCATGCTGCTGCTCAGTATAATTTGGTCTAACATACTAAAATGACCTTTGTAATAATGAGAGCCTTCATTGTTTTGCTTTAACTCATACATGGCATTAAATAAATTACCATTATTTAAATCGTATTCGTTTGCCCTTGCACGCAATACACTATCCATGCTGCGGTTGGTTGGCTCATCATTAAAATCACCCATAATAACAATATTTTCTTGTGGATTAATATTGTATAAACTATCACAAATACCTCTTAAAACTTGGGCTGCCGAAATGCGTTTGGGTTCACTGGCTTCTTCACCGCCAATACGCGATGGAAAGTGATTAACCAACACCACTAACTGGGATTTATTTTTGGCCTCTAAACGTACCAATAAAATATCGCGGGTTTTGGTATTGGGCATAGGTACCGAAATGGCTTTTGAATGAATAAGTTTAAATAATGAAGCTTTAAACAATAGACCATTGTCTATACTACGATCATCAGGCCCTTCTAAATGTACCGTCTGGTAATTGGCTTTTTTAAGTTGTTTTTCGGCTGCAATATCTTTTAAAACAGCGTCATTCTCTACCTCACACATTCCAATAATATCAGGAGCTTGTTGTTCATTCATGCTTGAAATAACTTTGGCCATGTGGTCAATTTTATTGATATACTTCTCTGTATTCCAAACCTTTTTAGCTGATGGTAAAAATTCGTTATCGTTTTTGTTTGGATCATCAATGGTATCAAACAAATTTTCTTGGTTGTAAAATGCAATGCACAACTTTTTCTGGGCAAAGCTACTTTGGCCAACTAACATGGCCGATAGTATAAATAATAATCTGAACATAATTTTTAAAGCGGTGACAAACATAACACCAAGTAATAATTTTAGTGTATATTTTTTGTAAACATTTATCGCAATTTATGCAGAATATGTATGGGTACATCCCTGAATATGCTCTGTTATTTCGGATTAACCCCACACCAACGTTTCGGTAAAGAAAATAGCTCAAGTCGCTTAAGCAAAGCAACTTGATGCCGTAGTTTTAATACATCGATTATTCTTTTGAGTCATAAAAGAAAAATTTGGATTTAGCACATCAAATCAATTGGTACTATTTATTGTTAATTATGAAACAGAATACTTAATTTTACACTATGCTAGGTCACATTTTTCATAAGTACACTCCAGAACCGCAAGGCAGTAAATTTGATGAATTGCTTAAATTGTTTTTACAACTGATGCAATACACAAACGGTGATATTGCCGAAACACTAGACTGGATGAATGAGTTGGATAAAAAGTATAAAATTACCGATAACTCATATGGCATGGGTGATTTTATTGAAGACCTAAAAAACAAAGGCTACATTAAAGATGATCCTCAGGACGGCATGACTGTACCTACATCAAAAACCAACCAAAGCATCAGAAAAAACGCATTAAACGAAATATTTGGCAAGCTTAAAAAAACACCAAAGGGCAATCACCAATCAACTAAAAACGGATTGGGTGATGAAGCAACAGCCGACACAAGAAAATTTACTTTTGGTGACTTACCTGATCAAATTGATGTTACCACGAGTATCCAAAATGCACAAATTAACCACGGGATTGATTCTTTTCAACTTACCGAAAACGACTTAGAAGTAAGAGAAAAGGACCACAAAAGTCAGGCCAGCACAGTACTGATGATTGACATTAGCCACAGCATGATTTTGTATGGTGAGGACAGAATTACACCAGCTAAAAAAGTAGCCATGGCTTTGGCTGAATTAATTAAAACCCGTTATCCGAAAGACACCTTAGATATCATTGTTTTTGGTAATGATGCATGGCCAATTGAAGTAAAAGACTTGCCTTATTTACAAGTAGGTCCTTATCACACCAATACATATGCTGGGCTTGAGTTAGCAATGGATTTACTGAGAAGACGAAAAAACCCAAACAAACAAATTTTTATGATTACTGACGGTAAACCAACTTGCCTAAAAGAGGGTGCTGGATATTATAAAAACAGTTTTGGATTAGACAGGAAAATCATAAACAAAACATTAAACCAAGCCGCACAATGCCGTAGGTTAGGTATAAGCATAACCACATTTATGATTGCTAGTGACCCATACCTGCAGCAGTTTGTGCAAGAATTTACGCAAACCAATAATGGTAAAGCTTTTTATAGCAGCCTAAATGGGTTGGGCGATTTTGTTTTTGAAGATTACGAGAGAAACAGGCGAAAAAAAGTAAAATAGATAGCAATCAAAATATGCCATACATCAAACAAAACAATCCATTTATAGTGCCAACTACTGATGGTAAATTAATTGAAGAACATTACGGATTAGCAAGCAGTGGTGAAAAAAATTTCAGCATTGCCCACATGATTGCTCCTGCCAATTGGAGTGAACCATACCAAACTCCCATGTTTGATGAAGTAACGATTGTAATTAAGGGTAAAAAAATGTTTGAAATTGATGGTGATGAAGTAATACTTGAAGCCGGACAAACCATTTTAATACAAAAAGGGACACGCGTGCGTTATTCGAACCCATTCAATGAGCCTTGCGAATATTGGAGCTGCTGTGTTCCCGCATTTAGCATTAATACAGTGAACCGCGAGAATGAATAATGGATTAAACAACTAAGCAGTGATCAAAAAATCAATATTAGTTTTAGTGGCTTGTTGTGTGGTAATTCCTGTTTTTAGTTGGGGATTTTTCGCCCATAAATTGATCAATCGACTAGCCGTATTTACATTACCCGAATCGTTATTGTTATTTTATAAAACCAATATTGAATACATTACCGAACATGCCGTAGATGCAGATATGCGTAGATACAGCGACCCAGAGGAAGCTTGCCGACACTATATTGATTTAGACTATTACGAGGCAAACACCCCAATAGATACTGTTCCTAAATATTGGAAAGATGCGGTTGCCAAATACACCGAAGACACTTTAAAAGCATACGGCATTGTGCCTTGGCATATCAGCTTGATGAAATATAAATTAACAGAGGCATTTAAAGCAAAAGATGTTGATCGTATATTAAAAATATCGGCTGATATAGGTCATTATATTGGTGATGCGCATGTGCCTTTGCACTCTACAGAAAATTATAACGGCCAAAAGACCAACCAATACGGTATACATGGATTTTGGGAAAGTCGCCTGCCTGAATTGTTTAGTGATAAGTATGATTTTTTTGTTGGACGTGCCAAGTACATTGATAACGTTCAAATGGCCGCTTGGGCTGCAAGCGAAGGAAGTTATGCCGCAAAAGACAGTGTACTTGATTTTGAGAGAAAACTCAATACTACTTTCGGCAGTGATAGAAAATACAGTAACGAGCAACGTGGCCAGGCCATGATAAAAGTTTATTCGAAAGAGTATAGCGAAGCCTACCACAATATGCTAGATAACCAAGTAGAAAGAAGAATACGAGCATCGGTTATAACCGTTGGTAGCATTTGGTATACAGCTTGGGTTGATGGCGGCCAGCCTGATTTAAATAACCTGCAACAAACCCCTAAAAAGCTAACAGACGAAGAACGCAAAGCCTTAATTACAGAACAACAAAAACTACTTGAAGAAAATAAGATGATTGGTAGACCAGAGAATTAGTGGTCCTAACATTAACGATTATTGTTTTCATTCATAAACCTACACTGTTAATTCATCAACTATTTACACCCTAGTAGGTAAACATAAATTAGGCACATAGTAAAATTAATAAGTTGAGATAAGCCGCCTAAATTGTATTTAATATGACGATAACCAGAGGCTGTATCAGAGCCAATACAATGTTTTATGACCTAACTAATGAAGCATCATTTAAATTTAATCGTAAATCCTTACCTGAAAAACATGATGATGAATAACTATACTTCATTAAATTCTATATAGGAAATATGATTTGACAAATGATCATTTTTAACAAAAAAAGTGGAATCCATAATTGGATTCCACTTTTAAGAATAATTAAACCTTTTATATTATGCGTATGCCTCTGTAGGGATACAAGCACAAATTAAGTTTCTATCACCGTGGGTGTTATTTACACGCCCAACTGTTGGCCAAAATTTAGCGGCTTTTACATAGGGTAAAGGATAAGCAGCGAGTTGACGGCTGTACTTATGATTCCATTCATCAGCGGTTACAACATGTGCCGTGTGTGGCGCATTTTTTAAAGGATTATCTGTCTTGTCAGCTTCACCAGTAATAATAGCCTCTACTTCTTGCTTAATGGCAATCATCGCATCACAAAAACGATCTAACTCTGATTTAGGTTCGCTTTCTGTTGGCTCAACCATAATGGTACCAGCTACAGGAAAACTCATCGTAGGTGCATGGAAACCATAATCAATTAAACGCTTTGCAATGTCTTCTGCCTCTATTCCGCTTGCTCCCTTAAATACACGTGTATCTAAAATCATTTCATGTGCGCAACGACCGTTACTACCTGTGTACAAAATCTCATAATGCTTCTCTAAACGTGCTTTAATGTAGTTAGCATTTAAAATAGCATATTTAGTTGCATCTTCTAATCCTTGTGTACCCATTAAACGGATGTATGCATAAGAGATTAACAATATTGATGCACTACCCCATGGTGCAGCACTTACTGCATTCATAGCGTGATCTCCAACTTGCATATCAACTACTGCATGCCCTGGTAAAAAAGGAACCAAATGAGCTGCTACACCAATTGGGCCCATACCTGGCCCACCACCACCATGAGGAATGCAGAATGTTTTATGTAAGTTTAAGTGGCAAACATCGGCACCTATATTTGCTGGGCTTGTTAGTCCAACTTGTGCATTCATGTTAGCCCCGTCCATATAAACCTGTCCTCCATTTTGATGAATTAAATCACAAACCTCAGTAATACGTTCTTCAAAAACACCATAAGTACTAGGATAAGTAACCATTAAACAAGCTAAATTATCTTTGTATAATTCTGCTTTTTCACGCAAATCATCGATATCAACATAACCATTATCTAATGTTTTAGTTACAACAACCTTCATTCCAGCCATAGCAGCACTAGCTGGATTAGTACCATGTGCCGATGAAGGAATTAAAGCAATATTACGGTGTCCTTGACCAATTGATTTTAAGTACTCGCGAATCACCATTAAACCAGCGTACTCGCCAGATGCTCCAGAGTTTGGTTGCAAGCTCATACCAGCAAAACCAGTAACTTCTTTTAAGTAATCAGAAAGCTCGTTAAATATTTGGGTATAACCAGTTGCTTGGTTGCGAGGCACAAATGGATGCATAGCTCCAAATCCAGGCATGGTAACTGGAATCATTTCGGCTGTAGCGTTTAGCTTCATGGTACATGATCCTAATGCAATCATACTATGGCAAAGCGATAAATCTTTTGATTCTAACAATTTGATGTAACGCAGCATTTCATGCTCACTATGATAAGAATTAAATACCTCATGTGTCATAAAATCGCTTACACGTGTAAAGTTAGCAGGCGCATGAACACCAGTTGTATCATGTGCTTTTAAGTGTGATTCTTTACCTGTTAATGCAGATACCAATGCATTAACATCAGCTATTGTATGCGTTTCGTCTAATGATATACCAATGTGTTTATCATCTACTTTACGAATATTAATCGATTTAGCTTCGCAATCAGCAATAGCTTTATCTGCACTTGGCACTTCAACCAACAAAGTATCAAAAAAGTGTTTGTTTTTTTGTTTGAAACCAACCTCATTTAATACATTACCTAACTGTGCTGTAATACCGTGCACTCTGGAAGCAATTCCTTTTAATCCTTTAGGGCCATGGTAAACACCATACATACTGGCCATGATTGAAAGCAATACTTGTGCAGTACAAATATTTGATGTCGCTTTTTCACGTTTAATATGTTGCTCGCGTGTTTGCAAAGCCATACGCAAGGCCTTGTTACCATGAGCATCGATTGATACACCAATTAAACGACCAGGCATTTGACGTTTGTAGGCATCTTTGGTAGCAAAGTAACCTGCGTGCGGTCCACCGTATCCCATTGGCACACCAAAACGTTGTGCAGAACCTAATACCACATCGGCCCCCCACTCGCCTGGAGGCGTTAATAAAGTTAAACTCAATAAATCTGCAGCAACAGCAACTTTTACGTCTGTAGCCATTGCTTTAGCCATAAATGCGCTGTAATCATACACTTCACCATTTCCAGCTGGGTATTGAATTAATGCACCAAAATAAGTTTCATCAAGTGTGATGGTGTCATGGTTACCAATTACCAACTCAACACCTATTGGTTCGGTACGTGTTTTTAATACATCAATGGTTTGCGGAAAGCACAATTCAGAAACAAAAAACTTTGTTGCTTTATCGTTTTTGCTTTCAGCGTGTAGCATATGCATCGCTTCAGCAGCTGCAGTACTTTCATCAAGCAAACTAGCGTTAGCAATTTCCATCCCGGTTAAATCAACAATCATGGTTTGATAATTTAACAATGCCTCTAAACGACCCTGAGCAATTTCTGCTTGATAAGGCGTATAAGCTGTATACCATCCAGGATTCTCGAATATATTACGTAGCACCACATTTGGTGTGTATGTACCATAGTAACCAGTACCAATAAAGTTTTTGTTGATGATGTTCTTTTCTGAAATTTCCTTGAGCATGGCTAATAATTCCATTTCGCCCATAGCCTCAGGTAATTTCATCCGCTCTTTTAGGCGTATGTGTGATGGAATAGTTTCATCAATTAATTGATCGATACTTGCTACACCAATTGTTTTTAGCATAGCCTCAGTATCATTTTCCATCGGTGAGATGTGACGTTTAACAAATTCGTCACGATAGTTGCTAGAGATTTGCATATCAGGTTTTATTATTATTTTTCTTGAAAAGTTGGGCGAATTTAACCAATTTAAGCACTATTCAAAGGATGATTTAAGTTTGCTTGCCTTTAGATAAAAGTCAATAAACTATCAATCAAAACTTTAAAAATAGACTGTAAAATTTACCCGTAAGCACTTGTTTAGCTGTACACCAAATGAGTAACTTGCCAATACTAACAAACACAAATCAATTATGTTCGGAAAATTAGCAGAAGCTCAAAAAAAAGCAGAAGAAATGAAGCAACGTTTAGCTGGCGTAACCGTTCAAGGCCAAGCAGCATCAGGCGATGTTACCATAACAATGGATGGCAATAAAAAAGTAAATAATGTACACATTGAAACTTATTTAGTGCTGCCAGAACGCAAATTTGAATTGCAGGATTATTTGTGTATCGCCATTGAAGATGCCATCAACAAATCAGAAATGGTTTCGGCAAATGAAATGAAAAACTTAATGGGTGGACTTCCGGGCTTAGCCAGTTTATTTGGCCAGTAGCAGTAAAACTAAATTTGTACTTTACTAAGAATTAAATTTGTTGCACCGCGCTGCGAAGACATCACCATACTGCTATTTCGTTTTAGATCATGAAATAAATTGGCATTATTTATAAATGATAACATTTTACTTTCTAGCTCTTCTTGAGATGAAATGTAAAATAAAACGCCTGCCCCGTGCAAAATATTTACTTCAGGAAACTTATCATGGTTATTCGGGCCAATAAAAATAGGCATGCCAAAGGTGGCGGCCTCTAATGTGTTGTGTATCCCTTTTTTACCAAAACCACCGCCAACTATCGCTATATCACCATACTGATAAATGGACGACAGTAATCCAATGTTATCAATAATAAGTATTTGTTTATCTCGCACCGAATATTCATCAGCTAACGAATATTTTATAGCCGAAAAATTTTTAAATACCCCCTCCACTTCACCAATTCGCTCATCCGAAATTTCGTGAGGTGCTATAATAATTTTTATATTTTTATTGTCTTCTAAATATCGTGCTACTAAATTTTCTTCATGCGCATAACTACTTCCCACAATCAATAACCATTGTTGTTGCTTAAATGCTTCTACAATAGGCAACGGCTTAGGATTTTGGCATGTCTCGTAAACCCTGTCGTAACGGGTATCGTTACTCATAAGCACATTATTAATGCCATTGCTTTGCAAAATATGGGTTGATGAATGGTCTTGCGTAAATATTAAATCGAAACTTTTTAAAGCACGTTTAAACGCAGTGCCATACCATCTAAAATAAATTTGTGACGAACGAAAAGTTGCTGATATTAAATACAGAGGAATACTTCGATGTTTAATTGCTTTAATATAATGTAGCCATATTTCGTACTTAACAAAAAACACCACATCGGGGGTTATCGCATTTAATACAATAGCTGCATTTTTAGGGGTATCGGCTGGCAAGTAAAATACTACATCGGCCAACTCATAATTTTTACGAATCTCAAAACCCGATGGAGAAAAAAAACTTACCGCAATTTGTATGTTTTGTTGGGCTTTAAGTTTTTCAATTAAAGGCCTTGCTTGCTCAAACTCGCCTAATGAAGCGCAATGAAACCAGGCTAATTTTTTTAATGGATCGCGATTAAAGTTAGCAAGTTGCTTTAAAGTATTTTTACGTCCAAGTTTTAGCAACATTGCTTTTTTTTGAAAAAAAGAGGCTGCACTAATCGCTAGTCCGTAAAAGAATATTGCTAAATCGTAAATCATTACTCAAAAATAAATTCGTCACTTCCTGCTTTTGTGCGCATGTATACAGGAATCATCCAAGCAAAACGAACACCATAATAAAAATCATTGTGCATTTTTAAATCGTATTGCATTTCATCATAATTAAATTTACGTCTATTATAAGTGTAAGCCTGCATCAACTCCGCACCAACATAAAAATTAGTATACCTATTTACACTGTGATGCTGGTATCCAATAAACTGGCTCAAGGCCCAACCACTGCTATACCTATCATATCCCGCTACCCTATCTTCAGTTAAGCTAGGTACATTATTTTGGGTGATATTGATATTGATTTTATGCATGACCAAACCACCGCCAAGCATAATTTTTATTCCTGTATTTCTATTTTTACTGCTTACTGGAATTAAATATCCGAGCTTACCCAATACGCTAAATCCGCGCATACCCAAACTAACCAAAGCCGGAGTACCAGAGTTGGTGTTTACAGCACCAACACTGTTGGTCAAATTGTTAAGCAAATTTGATGGTTTAAGGTTATTGCCAAAATGATAACCGCCCTCGGCACCAAATAGCATGTTGTGTGTGTTTTTAAATAAAAAACCTGCACCCATTGCATTAAACTCATTAAACCTACTCGCAAAATCGCCACCAGGGGTAATGTGTGTGTAGTGAAATTGAAAGTTAAATATTTTACTGCTTTTTCCTACCCAAATTTTCTTTTGGGCATTAGCTTGAAGCGAGCCCAAAACAATAAAAACAAGCAATATGGATTTTTTCATAATTAAATAAATCTTGGCCCAAAAATAACAGAAATCTTTGTTTGCCTGCATCATTAATTATATTTGTTGCCTAACCATAATACAGCGTACAAGATGAGAGCCATACAAATGGTTGATTTACAGCAACAACACCAGAAAATTCAACCCCAGTTGGATGAGGCCATTTTGCGCGTAATACAATCTGCTAAGTACATTAATGGCCCAGAGGTGGCCGAATTTAAACACAACCTAGCCACTTACTTAGATGTAAAATTTGTAGTACCCTGCGCCAATGGAACAGATGCCCTTCAAATTGCCATGATGGCATTGAATTTAACTTCTGGAGATGAGGTAATTTTGCCTGCATTTACATATGTTGCAACAGCCGAAGTAATAAAACTATTAGGTTTAACCCCTGTATTGGTTGATGTAAACAATGATGATTTTCTAATAGATGTTTCGCAAATAGAAAAAGCCATAACCTCAAAAACAAAGGCCATAGTGCCTGTTCATTTGTTTGGCCAATGTGCAGATATGGAAACAATAATGCACCTTGCAAAAAAGCATAATTTATTTATAATTGAGGATACAGCGCAGGCAATTGGTGCTAAATATACTTTTCAAAATGGCCATGTTTTACATGCAGGTACAATTGGCGATATTGGTTGCACTTCCTTTTTTCCTTCAAAAAATTTAGGTTGTATGGGGGATGGTGGTGCGATGTTTACGCGTAATGAGCTACTTGATAAACGCCTAAAAACAATTGCCAATCATGGACAAAGCATACAATATCAACACGATGACATAGGTGTTAACTCAAGATTAGACACACTACAAGCCGCCATCCTTAATGTTAAACTTCAAACATTAACAGCTTGTGAAAATGCACGTAATATTGTGGCAAAAAAATATGATGAAGCATTTGCCAACCATCCAAATTTTGAAATACCAACTCGGGCAAAAAACTCAACCCATGTTTTTCATCAATACACACTAAAATGTAAGGGTATTAACCGTGATGAATTGCGCGAATACCTAGCAGAAAAACAAATACCTTCAATGGTTTACTACCCTATTCCATTGCATGCACAAAAAGCTTATCAATCGGAAAATTATCCGTTGGGTTCTTTACCCGTGACCGAAAGCCTTTGCAGTAAAGTTATTTCGCTACCAATGAGTCCTGAGGTAACATTCGACCAAATAGAATTTATTATTGGTCATATCAACGAATTTTGTAAACAACAATCAACATCTAAATTAATATAATGAAAATAGTAGTTGTAGGAACAGGATATGTAGGCTTAGTAACCGGAACTTGTTTTGCCGAAGTGGGTATCAACGTAATTTGTGTTGATATAGACAAAAATAAAATTGAAAATTTAAGAAACGGAATTTTACCGATATACGAACCTGGATTAGAAGAGTTAGTGTCGCGAAATACGGAAGCAGGAAGGTTGAAATTTAGCACCAACCTCAGCGAAAGCATTAAAGATGCCGATGTGGCCTTTATTGCTGTTGGAACTCCTCCTGGCGAAGATGGCAGTGCCGATTTAAAATATGTATTAGGTGTCGCTAATGAAATTGGTCAACACATGAACGAATATGGTGTGGTGGTTACCAAGAGTACTGTTCCTGTTGGCACATCGCACAAGGTAAAAGCAGAAGTACAAGCCGCTTTAGATAAACGTGGTGTTAACATTACGTTCGATGTAGCCAGTAACCCCGAATTTTTAAAAGAAGGAGCTGCTGTTGATGATTTCTTGAAACCTGATAGAATTGTGGTGGGTATAGAAAGTAAAAAGGCTGAAGACATAATGCGCAAACTGTATAAGCCATTTTTATTAAATGGTCATCCCATTATTTTTATGGACATAGCCAGTGCCGAAATGACCAAGTATGCAGCCAACGCAATGCTTGCCACAAAAATTAGTTTTATGAATGATATTGCCAATTTATGTGAATTAGTTGGTGCAGATGTAAACTGGGTGCGCAAAGGTATTGGCAGCGACCCACGTATTGGTAATAAATTTATTTACCCTGGTATTGGTTATGGTGGATCTTGTTTTCCTAAAGATGTAAAGGCTTTGGTAAAAACAGCAAAAGAATATGGCCATGATTTACGTATTTTACAGGCGGTAGAAGATGTTAACGATGACCAAAAATTGGTGTTATTTAATAAAATATCTAACCATTTTGATGGGCAATTAAAGGGAAAAACATTTGCGCTTTGGGGCTTATCATTTAAGCCTAAAACAGATGATATGCGTGAAGCTCCCTCGTTAGTAATTATTGAAAAATTATTAGCTGCTGGTGCTAAGGTAATAGCATACGACCCAGTTGCTATGCATGAAGCACAAAAAACATTGGGTGAAACAATCAGCTATTGCAAAGACCCTTACGACACCTTAATTGATGCCGATGCACTATTAATCGCAACAGAATGGCCGGAGTTTCGCTCACCAAACTTTAACGTAATTGGTAAATTGCTTAAACAAAAAACCATTTTTGACGGACGTAACATTTATGAACAAGATGAAATGAAAGAATTAGGTTTTGAATATTACTGCATAGGAATTAATAAAAAATAGAGGCTGGACGTTGGAAAAAAATCACCAACCGAAATAAATTAACCGTCCTCCTTCAAAGGAGGATAAGAGGTGGATGTAACGAACCCGAAACCGCGAACAGTGAACTATAAACAACAAAACATGACTACAAAAAAACGCGTTTTAATTACAGGTGCTGCCGGATTTTTAGGCTCACATTTATGCGATAGATTTATAAAAGAAGGGTATGATGTAGTGGGTATGGACAACCTAATTACGGGTGATTTAAAAAATATCGAACATTTATTTAAGCTGGCAGCGTTTGAGTTTTACCACCACGATGTAAGCAAGTTTATTCACGTGCCAGGTAAAATAGATTACATCTTACATTTTGCTTCGCCTGCTAGTCCAATTGATTATCTGAAAATTCCAATCCAAACTTTAAAGGTTGGCTCGTTGGGTATACATAATTGCTTAGGATTAGCCCGAGTAAAAAAAGCCCGTGTATTAATTGCATCAACAAGTGAAGTTTATGGCGACCCTACTGTGCATCCACAACCAGAAGAATATTGGGGAAATGTGAATCCTGTTGGTCCACGTGGTGTGTACGATGAAGCAAAACGTTTCCAAGAAGCCATGACAATGGCTTACCATACTTATCATGGATTAGAAACACGCATTGTGCGAATCTTCAACACATACGGTCCACGCATGCGATTAAATGATGGACGTGTATTGCCTGCATTTATTGGTCAAGCTTTACGTGGTGAAGATTTAACCATGTTTGGTGATGGCTCACAAACACGTTCTTTTTGTTATGTAGATGATTTGGTGGAAGGTATTTACCGCTTGTTATTAAGCGACTATCCTTATCCGGTAAACATTGGTAACCCTGATGAAATTACCATCAAAGAATTTGGCGAAGAAATTATTAAACTTACAGGAACTAAGCAGAAACTAATATCAAAACCTTTACCAACAGACGATCCAAAACAACGCAGACCAGATATTACCAAGGCGCGCGAAATTCTGGGCTGGGAGCCAAAAGTTAGTCGTGCCGAAGGTTTAAAAATAACCTACGAATATTTTAAAAGTTTAAGCCCCGAAGAGTTACACAAAACAGCGAACCATCGTTCGTTTTAATACAAACAAAATAAGCCCATGTCTTATGCCATGGGCTTGTTATTTATAATTTAATTTCATAACATCATCATGATTTCACCTGCACCTTATAAAATAGATGTTCATGCGCACATTATGCCCGAGTTTATTCCAAACTTAAAGGAGCGCTTCGGCTATGGAGATGAGTTTATATACTTAGACCATTACCAACCTGGTCGTGCAAACATGATGAAAGCGGATGGTACATTTTTCAGGGCTATTGATGATATGTGCTGGGATCCTAAAGCCATTATTCAACACATGGATAAACATGATGTGCAACTGATGGCCTTATCTACCATTCCTGTATTATTTTATTATTGGGCAAAACCAGAACATACGCACGAGTGGAGCCAATACATTAACAACCATTTGGCACAAATCCAGCGCGACTACCCTACCCGATTTGTAGGTTTAGGAACTTTGCCGATGCAAGATACCATTTTGGCTGTAGAAGAACTCACACGATGTAAATACGAATTAAACTTGCCAGGTGTTGAGATTGCAACAAACATTTTAGATTACAACTTAGATGATGAGCGATTTTTCCCATTTTACGAAGCTGCTGAAAAACTAGGCATGTGTATATTCGTACACCCATGGGATATGATGGGGCAAGACAAAATGAAAAAGTTTTGGTTACCCTGGTTAGTTGGTATGCCAGCAGAAACATCGCGAGCTATATGCAGCATGATTTTTGGCGGAGTGTTTGATAAATTTCCAAAATTACGCGTAATGTTTGCACATGGTGGTGGATGTTTTCCGCATACCATTGGTCGTGTTTCGCATGGTTACCATGCACGTCCCGATTTATGCAACATCAACCAAGTTGCTGATCCATACCAATATGTAAAGAAGTTTTATATTGACAGTTTAGTGCACGATGAAGAAGCCTTACGCTACAATTTAAAATTATTTGGTGCCGAGCGCATTGCTTTAGGTAGCGATTTCCCGTTTCCACTTGGCGATTTAGAGCACGGTAAATTTATTGAGTTAATGAAGGATTTAAGTGCGGAAGAAAAATCGCAAATGCTCTATAAAACGGCCAAAGAGTGGTTGGGTATATAATTAACAACCACTACCTAATTAAAGTAACAGTACCCGTTAACTCAACCATTTGCTTACTTCTTCCTGTAACTTCAATTAAATAAACATAAACGCCTGAAGGCATTGGCTTGCCATCGAAGTTGCCATCCCACGATAGGTCTCTATTGTTGCTTTCAAAGACGTTATTTCCCCACCTATCAAAAATATTTATCTTATAGTTCTCAATAAATAAACCACCTACAACCAAGCGTTCATTTATACCGTCTCCGTTTATGGTAAACACATTTGGAACATATACCCTTGGTTCTGTCCCAACACAAGTAATGTTAGATTGACTGGTTGCGTTATTACCGTTAAGCTCATTAGCCATTACCGAGTAACAATAGTTTCTTTGAGGCAGGGTTAAATATTGATGAATGAAAGTTGTATCGACAGCCGAATTGGTTGAGACTTTACTATATATTCCTAAAGAATCATAGTAAAACAACACATCATAATTGTTTACACCATTAACCCACTCTCGATACTTGGTGTAATAAACAATTGGGTCGTAAAGTTCTCTATCATTTCTTACTAAATCTACGGTCAATAAAATAGTCTTTGCCTCATTACTAAGCAAGCTAATTCCACCGCATGCATCTTTTAAATAAACAAAGTATGAGTAGCTATGTTCATCTACCAATACATTTTCATCAATCATAAATGTGTCAGACACTTCCTTGTAAAAAGTAGCACTAGACTCATCATCACGCATTCTATATATCAAATATTTAAAACTTACTTCATAAGATTTCTTAGCCCATTGTAACAAGACTTGCTTATCGTTTACAACTGTAACTCTAACAATTTTAGTACCCGGTAAACTACTTACATATACAGGTGTAGCTCCACTTGTATCACTCCAACTATATTTTGAGGTATCAGCATCCATCGCTAAGGTTTTTATGCGATAGTAATAATTTGTAAAACATGAAATAGAGGTATCATTATATTGAAGTGTTCCTGCCGAAACATCTTTTATCGGATAAAAAGCACTTCCCGAGTCTGGGTTGTTTCGCCAGATCTCATATCGTTTGATAGATCCAAAACCTTTGTACGGACTCCACGATAATTTAATAGCATTATCAACTGGCCAAGCCTTTAGTTCAACTGTCGTATGTGTAGGAGACACGGCACTCCTATTCTTACAAATATCCATGGCCGATATAGCATATGAATAAGGATTTAAAAGCGTATTAATTCCAGTTTCTAAGTAAAAGGTATCAGCTGCCGCTAAAATATCAATAAATGATTGAGGCGAAGTACTCAAGTAATTATAAAAAATTCGATAACTGTAAAAATCTTCTTCTTTACTTGGATTAAATACAAATAAATTAGAGCTGTTATCTATAACAGTTGCCCTATGAACTAAAGGGATATTTGGAGCTACAACATCATTATAAACAGTAAGTGTATCAGATTTTGTAATGGTATCACTACATCCATTAGAATCAATAGCAATCAAGGTAATATTGTATTTGCCTGCCTGGGTAAACTTCTTAATAATAGGTCCTTCACCCAATACTTCTTCATTATTAAATATCCATTTCCAATTTACTATCGCTGGCTTGTTGGGAGTCACATTTTCAAAGGTAAGTTCAGTATTAAAACAAATTTTAGTGGTATCAGAAACAAAATCTGGTTCAGGCTTATCGAATACAACAATCGAATCAACGGCATCAAAAGAATAACCACACATGCCACTACTGTCATACAAAGTTAGTCTTGGATAGTATATCCCTGCTTCATTGTAGGTATATTGTTGGTCTAACACTTTCATTGTATCAAGTAATCCGTTACCCAAATCCCAAATATGATAACGCGCATTGGGCGATGATACTTGGAACCTAACGGTATGGGGCGTACATCCATTATTAGGACTGTAGGTATAACTTCCAATAGGTCCACCTAAATCTAGATAATCTTTTATTTTAAGTGAATCTATGCAGCCAGCACTATCTGTAACAGTTAAACTAACATCATATTTACCGGGTTTATTAATGGTAAAAATTGGGCTTAATTGGGTACTTGTATTTGATGCAAAAGTCCAATACCTTGACATGATACCACTAGATCCAATAGCAGATGTATCAAATAACTGTATAGGTACTATTGGAAAGTAACAAGCTCTTACTCTCGGATTAGCATAAAATGCAAGTGATGTTTTCTTATTGCTTATTTTAATCAACGTATCTGCATTTGCTATGCATCCATTAGAATCCACAACGGTAAGCTCAAACAAATAAGTTGAATCAGCCAAGTTAAATGTAGTGTTATAAATAGAACCATTGTAAGTTGAACTACCCTGTTTCCAACTATAAATGGCTGGCGAAAAAACCAAGCTCCCATCTGTATTTGCAGCATTTATCAATTGAGTTGAGCCACACGTTACATTCTTTGTTACATTAATTTCGGCAATTGGATTTGATGGAACAATTTTTTGAGTGGCTATAAACTCACAACCTAAACTATCTGTAATAATTAATGATACTTGATAACCATCAGCCTGAACATTTTGAGGCTTAGTAAATACAAATGATGCATTGTTAATTGTATCGGTCATTGTTGAGTCTGTTGATGTCCACAACCATTTCCTTCTAATAATAGGGTAATCTGATATTGAGCTATCATAAGATGTTAATGCAAGTGGTGTACAGCCAGTATATTTATCAAATACAACCCTAGTATTTGCCCCTGAAACTTGAACAACTGAATCTTTGAACAAAGAAAACACGCAACCACGAGCATCTGTTATGGTCATTGTTAGGCCTTTCCAACCATAAGTATAAAGCGTATCCGTTACGCTCAATCCGGATGTTATTTCGCCACTGGTAAATGCCCAATCTGTATTTGTAATGGCTGCTGCAAATGTACCTAACACTGTTGTATTAGTCAACGTTATACTAAGCGGACTGCATCCAATAGTATCACTTACTGTGTAGCTAATATTGGGTAAGTCAGGAACAAGAAGTGTTAATTCTGCTGTATCTCTACAATTAGTTATAGTGTCAAGTGTTATTAATTTAACCTCATAAATACCAGTTGTGTCGTAATAATGTTTTGAAACTGTTACATTAGAAGTGTCTCCATCACCAAAAAGCCACAAAAACCGATTTGCTCCAGCAGAAGAAGTCGCATCAAACGTAATTGTGTCTCGACTACAGCCAACAACAGGGTTAAGCATTCGCGAAAGTGCTGGTAAAATATTGATATAGGCAATTTTCTCCAACTCACTTGAACAACCATTATAAACAATCTTGGCTCTAATATTATAAAGACCCGTATCAGTGAAATTCACTATAGGATTTTTTACATCGGCCGACCCATTTTTCCAATACCACGAATAAGTTAAGTCAGGAACTCCGCTGTTCTCTGTTAATGTGAATGTGACTGGATTAATTTGCGAATAACATCCATTAAATTTATCTGCAACGAAATCAAATGTAATCGTGTCACCAACCCATATTGTATCGAAAACTTCAGACCTGCAACCTGCTGCAGTAATTGCCGTTAACTTAACCACATGTCTTCCTACATTATTAAAGGTGTAATTAAAAGAACTAGCGGTGCCAATAGTTATTCCATTGAACTCCCACTGAAGCGATGTAAAAATACCAGGATTACTAATACTAAAAACTGTTTGATAAGGCTTACAACCTTCCTTTGTATTCAACCCATTTACAAGAGCCTGCGGGCTCGACACGTTGATGAACTGTTCCGAACTATCAGAACAACCATTTGCATCAGTTACCACTAACTTTATATTATGACTTGTAAGTATAGTATATCTGGTAGTATCTATAGATGCTACAGAAGAGTCTCCATTTCCAAAATTCCACTTATAAGATAAACCACTTCCAATTGAAGTTGAATTAAAAGCCACATCAACAGGAACAAAGCAAATTGATGTCGGTTGTTTAGTAAAACTGGCAACAGGTTTAGTATTTACATTTATTATTTTGGTTAAAGAGTCTTTACAACCACGTATTTCTGTGATTAATTTAACCGACTGATTTCCTGAATTTAAGATACTAGCCAAGTCTTTATCATTTGTAATATTCCCATTATTAATGGTCCATTTAAATGTTGCTACAGATGTATCAGGAAGCGATTTGTTTTTAAATAAATATTGTTGACCGCTACAAAAAGGAGGGTTAGGTAAATCAAAGTTAACTTGTGTATTAACAATGTAAACAGCAGTACTTTTATTTGCAAATGCAGCACAACCTGATGGAGCACTTACTTTTAAGTTCACTCCATAAACACCCGGATTAGTAAAATTAAATGTAGGTGAAATAGCCGTTGAAGTTAGTCCATTGCTTGTTGTCCATTCATAAGTATAAGAAGCATTGGGCGGATTTGCAGTTGGAATAAACGTTTGATTATTGGGGCCTTTGCAAACAATTGGGTTACTTACTGTAAAGTCCACAGTATGACTTTGAGTTGGATTAATTAATGCATTTTTTGTTACCGTTGAAAAACAGCCATTAGCATCAGTTGCTGTTAAAGAAACCGTTTTAGCGCCTCCTGTTGTATACACATGTGTGGGCGATGGTGTAGATCCAATGCTACCATCACCAAAGTCCCATAACCAAACTGTAATTGGTGCTGACCCTATTATTGTGTTATTCGAAAAAGGTGTTGAAAGCGGAACACATCCGCCAATAATCGTAGTCGAAAAATCAACAATTGGTGATGTGAAAACGGTGATGTATGCTGATTTACTCTCTACATCACTACCAGATGCATTAGAGACAGTTAAGGAAACCGTATACGTGCCTGGTACAATGTAAATTGCTGACGGATTTTGAAATGTCGAGATATTACCGTTTCCAAAACTCCAAGAAAATGAAGTCGGATTTCCCGATGATAGATCCGAGAATTGAACACTTAAAGGACTGCACCCTGACCTAACCAATGCTGTAAAATCAGCAACAGGTTGGGCAGTTAAACTTCCACATAGAAAAAACAAAAAACATGTTATTAACCTCAACTCCTTATTATTCATGTTAAAATAAAATTTGTCGTAAACAAGGTTAAAATAGATTAGCGGGTTATTGTGGTTTCAATTTTCCTTGTCAAATCATGTCTTTTTTGTGCTAAATGCATATGTACATGCACGTGCATATCAACCTGCTCCAAATCTCCCATTTTTTCAAAATTCTCTAATTCTACCTGATTTTGTTTCATTAACTTTTCCACATGCTTTATCTTTAACCTCAATAATGCAGAATCTACATCTTCCTTAAAGTTATATCCTATAGGGTCAATAAACACATCATACTTCTTATGCCAATTAGGGCTAACATCAAAATCTTTCGACATGATATCAGCCACAAACGCAGTGATAATAGGATCTTCATGCCTAATAAAATACTGATAATTTATACTGCCGTCTGTTATTTGCTGCTGAATTATTGATAGAATTTGTATTACAATAGGATGCTCAATTTCTAACTCCTCTAGTACTATTTCATTTATTATAAAAAGAGCAACAGATCCAAAATCTTCACTATATGGCTTATCACCATAATTAAGTAAAACCCTTACTAAATCTTTTTCTTGAACATCCTGTAGCTGTAAATCTTGAACGGATTCGATTAACAAATCTTGCTCTGTTGATGTTTGCAAATACTGTGATTCTTCCAACCTAGGTTGCTTAAGGGCATTACCCCTTACTAATCTATTCGCCTCACTAATAAGTAACTGTTCATCTATTTTAAGTAAAATAGCCGTCTCTCTTAAAAAAGTACTCCGCTTAAATGCATCCGGGATTTTACTAATGCTACTTACAATGTCTTTTATTAATTCGGCACGCTTAATAGGATCATTACCCGCATCACCAAGAAGTAAAGATGCCTTAAATAAAATAAAATCTTGTCTTTGTTCATCTAAAAAAGCAGCAAAAGGCAATGGGCCAATTTTCTTACAATAACTATCTGGATCTTCCCCGTCAGGAAACAATACAATCTTAACGTTCAATCCTGCCTCAAGCAACATATCCGTACCTCTCAATGAAGCTTTGATTCCAGCTGCATCACCATCATAAAGTACGCAAACATTATCTGTAAAGCGTTTAATTAGTTTTATCTGCCCGTCAGTTAATGAAGTTCCAGAAGAAGCAACAACATTTTCAATACCTGCTTGATATAAACTTATAACATCAGTGTATCCTTCAACTAAATATACTAAAGCATTTTTCGCTATCGCTTGTTTTGCAAAATATAAACCATACAATTCATTACTCTTATGGTATAGAGGTGTCTCAGGGGAATTAACATATTTAGGGCTTTTTGGATCTTTTATTAAATACCTTCCTGCAAAAGCAATGGGTTTACCACTTATAGAATGAATTGGAAAAATAACCCTATTTCTATAAGCATCATATACTTTTCCATTATCATTTTCCTTAATTAATCCACCTAATTTTAATAAGTCAATGTTATAACCACCAAATTGAGCTGCCTGAGTCAAATTGTCCCAACTCTCTTTGGCATAACCAAGTTTAAATTTTTCTATTGTTTCAGGTCTAAATCCACGTTCTTGAAAGTAACTCAAACCAATAGTCTTACCTTCGTCATCATTTAAAAGTAAATCAGCAAAGTATCTTTCTGCAAAATTATTTACAATTTGTAAACTTTCTCTTTCTCCATTTCTTATCCTCTCTTCAAATAGTTGCTCAGGAGAAATATCTTGTTTTGGCCAATCAATTCTATATTTTTCCGCTAAATGTTTAAGAGCATCAATATAATTTAACTGCTCTACTTCCATAATAAAGTTTACCGCATTACCAGCTTTTCCACATCCAAAACATTTATAAATTCCTTTAATCGGTGATACACTAAATGATGGGGATTTTTCCTGATGAAATGGGCACAAACCAGTTAAATTCGCACCTCGCTTTTTCAAATTTACATACTCGCCTACAACCTCTTCTACACGGGCAGCATCAACAATTTCATCTATTTTTGTTCTAGGAATCATCAGTTAAAATAAGGTGTAAATTTAAGAAAAATATTTGCATTAAAACCTAAAATAATGTACGTTTGCATACCGTATAATAAAAGCGGCTCAATAGCTCAGTTGGATAGAGCACCGGTTTTCTAAACCGTAGGTCCCAGGTTCGAGTCCTGGTTGGGCTACCCAAGACACCAGCAATT
>JBILPP010000052.1:0-8429 GCA_044373765.1 Bacteroidia bacterium | reverse complement strand
AAAAACTTTATCGGTACAATTACATTAATTACTAAGTGATTTAGAAATTGCTCGCCCATTACTGGATTCAAAATATGGTTAGCATGGTGAAAGCTGTTGAGGTTAATCTTCTCGGAAGGCACAACCAACAAAAGTGTTTTAACTTCTTGTAACGAATCCGCTTCCATCATTTTACTAAATAAATGAACCGATTGGTATACCAATGTGGCAAACTGGGCTAGCCTAATAGTGGGGAAATTTGCTGGCCTCGTTTTAGCAAATTTCCACGCGCTTTTATTCAGTTGCATCAAATTATATTTATGTCGCAAAAACAAGAATTCTTTTTGCAGTACTTCAGTATATTGATCGGGTTGATGTGCTGGCAAAAAACCACTTACCCCAAATATTAAACTGTTTATTTGTGTTGGATTGTGTTTATGTTTAGCGAATAGTGTGGCAGGAATATTCTGTGCCAATTGTACAAAAGGTTCTGCATTAATTTTCATTCCAAAATACTTGGCTGTTGTTACATAAAACAACTTTTCCCAACTGTTTTGATATTGGATTAACTGTTGCTCTAGTGCAACACATTTTTGCTCTAATCGTTCAACAGATAACCGGGATAAAAACAACTCTAATTTGATGCGCTCTGGTAAACTTAAAATATTCTGACAAGGAACACGTAACGCAGATTGCTGCAATAGATAATAGCCATCGAGCAGGTTTTTAGATAAATAGTTTTTAAGCTCTAATGTTGGAATATTTAAATCGGCATCGTGCTCAAATACCACATGTAAAATAACATTATTATAGGCCTTATCTTTGTGGTGTTTGTGTTTGATCCAATCACTACTTTTTAAGTGTATTTCAACGTTCCCAGCCCAAATGGTATTTTCAATTTTAATACGGGCATTAAAAAAATCAGGCCCCGAATTGATATTTAATGAGCCCGTTTTTATTACTTCAATACGTTTACCATCAATGGTTTTAAGATCATATTTAAGCAACGCCTTTTGTTGCCAAATAAAATGGAGTAAGTCTTCTCTCATCGCAAATAGGGTTTAAGGTTAAAACAAATTTAGTTGTTTTTTCTTATTGCCATATCACCCTAACTCTATTTGCAATTAAGCTTGTTTTTACTGCCAATTCAATGTTTAAACAATACCATAATTGTGCAGCAACATAGCCATTTCATCTGCCATAAGTTTTGCTTCCCCTGCTGCTTTTTCTGCAAAATCGATTCCGTTGCTTGCGTAAATAATACTGCGAGATGCATTAATCAATAAGCCGCAATCTTTGTTCAGTCCGTATTTTGCTACATCAACCAAACTACCTCCCTGTGCGCCAACACCAGGAACCAATAAGAAATAACCAGGCACTTGTTTACGTATTTCGCCCAACTCTTGCGGTTTGGTTGCGCCAACTACAAACATTAATTGTTTATCGGTTGCTAGTGCTGAAAAGGTTTTAATTACATGTTCGTACAGTTTATTATCACCAATTTGTTGTTGCTCAAAATCTGCACTGCCCGGATTTGAAGTTAAAGCCAACACAATACCCCATTTGTTTTCGTATTTAAAAAAAGGAGATAAAGAATCTTGTCCCATATATGGCGCAAGTGTTACCGAATCAAAACTCATGTGCTCGAAAAAAGCACGTGCATACATATCACTGGTATTACCAATATCACCACGCTTTGCATCAGCAATCGTAAAAATATTTCTAGGAATATAGTTCAATGTGTCTTGCATTGTTTGCCATCCGCTAACGCCTTCTGCTTCATAAAAAGCAGTGTTAATTTTATAGCTCACGCAATAATCCTTTGTGGCATCAATAATGGCTTTATTAAAAGACAACACCGGGTTTTTTTCTTGTAATAAATGGGCAGGAATTTTTTTGATATCAGTATCTAATCCAACGCACAAAAAGCTTTTCTTTAATTTAATTTGATTAACAAGTTCGGTTCGGTTCACAGTATTTGATATTTGTCCTAATGGGTTGATTAAAAAAGTAAATTTATTTCTAGCACGAAATTATGAATATCCTTGTTTTTGAGCATCGGATTTAATCCACTTATTAAACCGTTATTTATGTTTAACAAACCATACTTAGCCACAATTTGAAAACCAACAAAGTCTCCATAAAACTGTGTACCTGCTACCAATAAAACATCGTTCGGTTTTAACTTTGGCTTTTCGTTTTCTGCAACTGAGTTGGGGTTTATAAAAATTGACGTATTAAGTAGATGAGAATATTGTAGCCCTGCAATTAAGTGAGTGCTGTTATTCGCGTTTATTGACCTAACCCAAGTAAGGGGAAAATCTAAATAATAAGTTACCAGTTTATTGTATTCCCCAACCGGATTGGCAAAATTACTGCCACGCAAACTTACTGCTAAATCTAGCTGAAAGGCGTTTTTGGGTGATACCTTTTTGCGATAATAAACAGCGCCATTTAAACCAAACATTGGCCTTGGATTATCTAGCTCTCCGCCCAACATTGTAGTGGTATTTGTACCCAAACGTATTCCAAACTCTTGTTCTTCATTCATGTCGCCTTTAAGCCACTCAAATGAATCCCCCTCTTCTTCATCTGCCAAGTCAGAACTATCTGTTTGGGCAATTGCCGCAGAGGCAAACAACATCATTAATATAAAAAACAACCGTTGCATACACACAATATTAGTATTTTAACCCAAATTCAGCATTATAAATACTTAACTGTTTCCTGATTTTATTTCAATTAGCATGTGCCTTTTAATAACAATCACTAAATCAAATGCCTCGCATTTGCAAAATGCGACAAATTAAAGAAACAATAAAACACATAAACTAACATCGATTTCAATTTATGCCAAGGCATCGGCAAGCAATTTATTATATTCCGCTTGGGTAATTTCTATTGCACCTAATGTTCTTAAATGATCAGAAATATATTGTGTATCTAACAATGCAAAGTGGTTTTCTTTCATCCATTCAACTAAACAAAAAAGTGCTACTTTACTTGCATCTGTTTGGGTACTAAACATACTTTCGCCAAAAAAAGCCTTACCCATTGCCACACCATAAAGTCCACCAACCAATTCATGATTTTGATTCCAAGTTTCAAAACTAAATCCATATCCCATTTGGTTTAATTTACAGTATGCCTGTATAATCTCTTCGCTTATCCAAGTTTCATCTCGATTGGCGCAAGCACGCATTACGCCTTCAAAATTTCTATTGATGGTAACGTAATATCTTCCGCTATGTAAAGTTTGCCTTAACGATTTACTTACCTTAAATTCATCTAAAGGGATAACCCCTCTAAACTCAGGTTCAATCCAATAAATAACATCTCCTTCCTCTTGGTTAGCCATTGGAAAAACTCCTGTACTGTATGCATACAGCAACATATCGGGGGTAATTTGCTCAACCATTTAAAATTCTAAAATGTGTTTGTTTTCGGATGATTGGTTCATGGCATCTTCTAATGCGATGTAGGTTAATTTTATTTGATGTAAGGTTTCCCCTTCGTGTTTTTTTAGTTGGCCCATACTTTCAATTTTATTGATAATAAATCCTACTCTTAAATATTGTAAATCAAGTGCGGGTACATAACAATGGTCTTTGTTTTTACCTTCTTCTATTATTTTGGCAAGCAAATCACATTTTTGCATTGTGCTTAATAAATTGCGTGTTAAACTTAAAGGTAAATTTAATTTTGTTGCAATCTCCGTAGCATCAGGTGGTTGTAGTGCCTCTTTAAACTTTTTGGCAATAAAATGCATGATGTATAAACTATATAACATCCGCATTTTATGACTAATATTACCAATTTGCTTTTCTGATTCAAATAAGGCAATGTTTTGAACGCTATATGAGATTTCTGCACCAATCAATACAATCATCCAACTAAACTGTAACCACGTAATAAATAAAGGAATGGAAGCGAAGCTACCATAAATGGTATTGTACCTTGATACACCAATTTGAAAAGCAATATACGCCCATTGAAATACCTGAAACACACAACCAGCAATAATTCCTGCTGTAAGTGCAGACTTTGGTTTAACGCGTGTATTGGGCATAACCAAATACAGCAAGAAAAACAAAATGCTTGTGGTGATATAAGGTAAAACTTGTAATGAAATAATAATTAACTCCGTAATAGCAGGACCTAAAAAACTAAGATGAATAAGTATATTTTGTACCTGAGTAGAAATATAAATGTTAGCCGCACCTGATATGACAATAAAAACTGGAGCCACTAACATCATGGATAAATAGTCAGTAAACTGCCTAGCCATGGTGCGCGGTTTTTGCACATCCCAAATAGAATTAAATGCTTCCTCAATATTAGATAATACTTGCAGAACACTCCACAACAACAATACAAAACCCAAACCTGCAATAACTCCACCTTTTGTACTACCCAATAAATTATGCGCGTAATTCATTACATTTTCTAAAACCTCGGGTTGGCCAACCAAAATATTTTTCAACTGGCTGTCTAAATATTCTTGTAGACCAAAACCTTGTGCAATGCCAAATATCATGGCCACAACAGGAACAATTGATAGCAATGAATAAAGGGTAAGTGCAGATGCACGCAAGGCTAAATTTTTGCGCACAAAATCTTTAACCGCTACTATGCTAACACGTAAAATTTTTATCATTCCACGCTGCCATTTTGGAAATTTATCTAACTTTACATGCCACACATCGTGCGTAACAAAGTCACGTATTTTTGCCGTATCGATTTTAGCCATGCGGTAAAGATAAGTTTATGTATGCAATGATGAGAATTGAAACAAAAAAATCATGAATAAGAAGCTGTTTCTTTACAGAAGCTCACGCATATCATACCACCGATTCGGGACAGGAAAAGACGTGTTGGTTGCTTTCCATGGTTACAACCAAACTGGCAGCGAATATGCATATTTTGAGGATGTATTGGGCAAACAATTCACAATAATAGCCATTGATTTTTTTTGGCATGGCGATAGCGCTTGGCTAGAGCAAGAGGATTTTTTAGATGAGGACATGCAGAACATTTTGAACGGAATAGCCAAACAAGAGGACCTTCACGTAGAAACGTTTTCAGTTTGTTCATTTAGTATGGGTGCCAGATTAGCAAGGGCTTTGGTGCGTAATTTCGCCCATCGCATTGATTATTTTATTCTGTTGTCTCCACCTACTTTTACGTTCAACAAATTTTTAAATTTTACCACAAATAATCCTTTTGGTTTAAATCTTTTTAAGTATTTTGTAAATACACCAGGATCTTTACAAGCCTGGGTTGAACGATTATACCAATGGAAAATTTTAGCTCGAAGCGTTTACGTTTTTACCTCTAAATTTGTTGGTAAACAGGAACGGATTGAAAAAGTATTTAATACTTGGTACGCGCAACGTAAGCTAAAAACGAATTTTAAAACCTTTGCTCATACCCTTAACAATAGCAATATAAATGTAATACTTATTGTGGGTGAAAAGGATAGCATCACACCGCCAAATGGAATGGTAAAATACATTAGTAAATTAAAGAACAGACGAATATTTATTTTGCAAAAAAAACATGAACTTGCCACCCCCGAAACCAAGCGTGTTTTTGAAGAGCTATTTAATTAAGCACAAGCGAGGATTGGCAAAATAGAAATATACAATTATGCAATACGAAACTATTTTATTTGAAGTAAACAATGGCATTGCCACACTAACACTTAACCGACCAGATGTTTTTAATGCTTTTAATGAGCAACAAAGTTTTGATGTAATTGACGCATTGAAAAAAATTGATCGTGACAAGTCAATACGTGTAGTTATTTTAACTGGTGCAGGCAAAGCATTTTGTAGCGGACAAGATTTAAAGGCGATAGCTGGAGCAAAAAAACGCTCACTTAGCGATAGTTTGTATACGCGCTACAACCCAATGATAAAGGCGATGCGCAATTTGCCAGTTCCAATCATATGCAAATTAAACGGTGTAGCAGCTGGTGCAGGTTGCAGTATGGCTTTAGCCAGCGATATGATTGTGGCTAGTGAAAATGCCTCTTTAATTGAAGTATTTGTAAATGTAGGTTTGGTATTAGATTCTGGTTCGAGTTATTTTTTACCACGCTTAGTTGGATCAGCACGTGCATTTGAATTAGCAACTATGGGTACAAAAGTTACGGCAAGCCAAGCTTTAGAATGGGGAATGGTTAACCGAGTAGTTAAGCACGAGGATTTAGATGCCGAGACTTTAAAAATTGCAGCGTATTATGCTAATGCCCCAACCAAAGCCATTGGCTTGATGAAAAAGATGTTGAATAAATCGTTTCAAAGCGACTTAGACACAATGCTACAATATGAAGCATACTGCCAAGAAATAGCAGGCAGAAGCTTAGATTATAAAGAAGGTGTTGCCGCGTTTAACGAAAAACGTAAGCCTGGATTTAAAGGCGAATAAAACAACACATTTGGTAGTATGCCTATTTTTCTATAGATTGTGTTTAATAAAATCATTAATTTATGGCCACACACATCACCAAAATTATTGTAGCGGTTGATACGTCAAGTTGCTCAACCATGGCGCTAAAGGCGGCTTTATCGTTAGCTAATGCTTATCGCGCCTCTCTTTATGTGCATCATGTAACAGAAGGATCTACCTCTGATGAGGTGAAACAAAAAGTAGCCGATGTTCTAGGCACAACACCTCACACCTACTCCGAAAGCAAAGGCAGTGTTTACAAAGAAATTATTGTTAAATCGCTTGATTTACAAGCTGATTTAATTGTAATGGGTACACACGGGAACACTGGTTTTCAAGAATTTTGGTTAGGCAGCAATGCCAATAAGGTAGTGAGTTCTGCCAAATGCCCCGTTCTTACCATCAGAGATGATGCACGTTCAACTGACTTTAAAAAGATTGTTGTTCCAATGGACACCTCTTTTGAATCAAGACAAAAAATACCTGTAGCCATTGATTTGGCAGAGGCGCTAAAAGCTACCATACACATTTTAGGCGTTTCAACCGGAAAAGATAAAGAAGCCGAGCATGTTATAAATAATTACACCCGCCAAGCCAGTGATAGTATTGAAGATCATAACATTTCATGTACCATAGAAAAACGTTTGGGGGGTAACATTACCAATGCAACCATTATGTATGCCGAAGAAATTATGGCTGACTTAATTGTAATCATGACCGAACAAGAGCCTCAATTAGGTTCATTTTTCTTGGGTAAGTTTGCGCAACAAATGGTTAACAACTCGCCTATACCAGTAATATGTGTACCAACACGTGAAGATTTATTGATTACAGACGCAAGATTATAACAACTATACTACAAAAAAATGCTCCTTTCCGGGGGCTTTTTTTGTTTATGCGTCACAATTTAAATGGTTGCGAACATTATTTTTATACTTTAAACCAAAAACGTACTTTTACCGTTTGTAACAAAAGCCATTAGCAAAGCAATGGATTGATAAACATTTGCCTTGTAAAGCTGTTAATAAGATTATGATGGAAATTAAACCCGGTAAGCATTTAGAGCCTATAGAGTTTCCTGCCGATTTGCGCAAGGTTAAAGAAGAAGATTTAGTTAACGTTTGTGCAGATTTGAGGCAATACATTATTGATACCGTTTCGGTATATGGTGGCCATTTTGGTGCAAGCCTTGGGGTCGTTGAACTCTCGGTGGCTTTGCATTATGCATTTAATACTCCATACGACCAATTGGTTTGGGATGTTGGTCATCAAGCATACGGACATAAAATTTTAACTGGTCGCAGAAATGCATTTCATACCAATAGGGTATACAATGGCATAAGCGGTTTTCCTAAACGTGCCGAAAGTGAATACGATACCTTTGGTGTAGGGCACTCTTCTACATCTATATCGGCTGCATTGGGCATGGCTGTTGCTAGCCGCCTAAAAGGAGAATTAGACAGGCAGCACATTGCTATTATTGGTGATGGCGCTATGACAGCTGGTTTAGCCTTTGAAGGTTTAAATCACGCAGGAGTTGAAGACAGCAATTTGATTGTGGTGTTAAACGACAACTGTATGAGTATCGACCCGAATGTAGGTGCACTAAAAGAATACTTAACAGATATTACCACGTCTCCTACTTACAATAAATTTAAAGATGACGTGTGGAAAGCACTTGATAAATTAAAAGGCGTTGGGCACGTTTCTCAAGATATTATTTCTAAAGTGCACGACACCCTTAAAGGTGGCTTACTTAGACACAGCAACCTATTTGAATCATTGAAGTTCCGTTATTTTGGCCCAATTGATGGACATGATGTGAACCATATGGTTAAGGTGATGAACGATTTGAAAAAAATACCAGGACCTAAGCTATTGCATTGTGTTACTGTTAAAGGTAAGGGTTATGCTTTAGCGGAAAAAGACCAAACCAAATGGCATGCACCAGGTTTATTTGATAAAGTTACAGGAGAAATTTATAAAAGCACACCCGA
>JBILPP010000051.1:0-8478 GCA_044373765.1 Bacteroidia bacterium | reverse complement strand
AACCCCGTTTATCCAGCTCTTTTAATACTTTTCTAAAATGTCCCCATTCCTCGGCAACAATGGCGGTGCAGGTTTTTACCATTTTTTCAAACTCGGGGTATTGCACAATTAAGGATATGCCGGTTGTGGCTGCTTTTTGCTCGCAGTAAGCGTGGTCAATCAAAACTTCTTCTAACGATTTTTCTGCAGCATTTGCCCAACGTGGGTCGGTAACTAATTTTAATCCTAACATGCCGCAAAGCTAAGATAATTGTATATAGTATGACTCAAGTAAGTTTAAATAAAGTGCTTAAGTTGCTGTAAAATAGCACTTCATCTAAAAAACAGCCAAACAAAGTGTATTTGTGTGGTAGCTACTTAAAAATTAGTACTTTTGCACGCTGTTTAAAGAAGCACAATTAAATACAATGGATAGAAATTCAATTATAGGCCTGGGCTTAATTTTTGTAATCTTGGTAACTTTTGCCTGGATTAATCAACCTAGTGATGCCGAACTTAAAACGTTGCAACTACAAAAAGATTCGATTCTATTGGTTCAACAACAAAAAGATATTGAGGCTAAAGCGCAATTGGCATTGATAGCAAAAGCAGATAGTGTACAAGCTACAGATATCAACGCCATTAAAGCATCTTATGGTACTTTTGCAACTGCTGCCGTTGGCAAGGAGTCTTTTACAACCATAGAAAACAACGATATGCTATTAACCTTTAGCAATAAAGGTGGAGCACTAAAAAAGGTGGTTCTTAAAAATCATAAAAAATATGATGGTACTGAACTTGTTTTATTTGATGGCACTAATGAGGAATTAAACTACAGTTTTAAAACCAAAGATGGCAAACAAATTAATACCAGTGATTTGTATTTTACCCCACAACCTGATGCTGATGGTAAGGGGTTGAGCATGAAATTAGAAATTGGCGCTAACCAGTACATTGAGCAGTATTATACTTTTAGTGATAAAACCAATATGGTTAGCTACAAGTTAAACTTGGTTGGAATGGATAAAAGCATTGCAGCTACAGCTAAATTTATTGACATGAATTGGTCTGCTAAAATTCGTCAGCAAGAAAAAACATTTGATGCCGAACACCGCACCACCACTGTTTATTACAAAACTACTGCTGAAGAGCCTGATTATATTTCGGAAACCAAAGAAGAAACAGTTGATTTAACTACTCCAGTAAAATGGGTATCCTTTAAGCAACAATATTTCAATGCCAGTTTAATTGCCGAAAAAGAATTTATAAGTGCAAAAGTTGAAACTAAAAATGATGCTACACAACAATACATCAAACAACTTACTGCTAGTTTAGTAGTTCCTTATAACCATACGCCAAATGAATCTTTTGGCATGAAGTTTTATTTTGGTCCTAACCATTATAAAACGTTGGCTAAGTTAGACGAAAGCCAATTGGAGCGTATTGTGCCAATGGGTTGGGGTATTTTCCGTTGGGTAAATAAATATTTAACGGTAAACGTATTTTACTTCTTAAGCCAATACATCAGTAGTTTTGGTTTGATAATTTTCTTATTAACATTGATTGTTAAAACCATTTTGTTCCCATTGGTTTACAAGTCGTATTTGTCAACCGCAAAAATGCGTGTGTTAAAACCAGAGTTGGAAGAAATTAAAGAAAAGTTTGGCGATGACATGACCAAAATACAACAAGAGAACATGAAAATGTATCGCCAAGCAGGTGTAAATCCTTTGGGTGGTTGTGTTCCTGTATTGTTGCAAATGCCAATATTGGTTGCCATGTTTCAGTTTTTCCCAAGTGCGTTTGAATTACGTCAACAAGCATTTTTATGGGCACCAGATTTAAGTACTTATGATAGTATTTTGGATTTTGGATTTAGTATCCCGGGTTATGGAAGCCATGTAAGTTTATTTGCATTACTCATGACAATCTCATCTGTTGTATATGCGGTGTATAACAACGAGCAAAGTGGTATGACAGGGCAAATGAAATGGATGAGCTATTTTATGCCAGTAATTTTCTTGTTTATGCTAAACAGTTTTGCGGCAGGTTTAAACTATTACTACTTTGTAAGTAATTTATTTACCATAGGTCAACAGTTGTTAATCAGGGCTTTTGTTGATGATTCCAAAATGCACGCACAAATTCAAGAGAATAAAAAGAAGCCAGTTACCCAAAGTAAATTTCAACAGAAATTAGAAGAAATGACCAAAGCGCGTGGTGTTGATGTTAAACAACCCATTAAAAAGAAATAAGTATCAGTCTTTAATACCATTAAAACCGCTTTAGAAGAAATTCTAAAGCGGTTTTTTGTTGTTCAATTATTCTAATATACATTGTATTCACAACCAATAAAGAGGTTATCTTATTCCTGTATAATCCTGTTATAGGTTCTATTCAATTTATATGATTTAAACATGTTGTAGTAAACCATTTAATTGTTTGGGTCATTAGATATATCCTACATGTATTCGATAGTAAGAATTTTAACTCAATACAATAAACTTAAAGCAGGAATCCAAAAGAGTAACTCTGCAATTTTACGGTATATAGCGTGAATTTGTAGTTTACTTCTATTGATGTAAATAAGGTAATTACCAGCAAGAATTAAGAAATAAAATGAAGGCAGGATAGGGTTGTAAAATTTAAACCCAATAATGATAAATAGCATTAAAATAAACGCAGATAAGGTGATGCCTTGAAAAACAACCATGCCTTTTTGCAGTCCCATTGTTCTGATAAAACTACTGTTGTTCATCAGTACATCAATTGGGTATTCAATAATAGAGCACAGCAATAAACTTTGGTAAGTTATTAATAAGAAAAGAATGTAGAGGTAAAATAATGCATCAAACCAAAGTGTTAAAAACCCGTTAAATAAAGGAAAAATAAAAATAGAAGTGGCATATATAAATGCAACACCAAACTCTTTATTATTAATGATACTTTTTGATTGCGGGTTTTGTTTGGTTAAAATTAAGTGAAATATTATTACACCTATCATGATAAAACCAATGGTAATTAGTTGCTCATCAAAAAACAGGAGGCCAGTAGCAATGATGAGGAGCAAAATGAAAACATTTAGCGCAATTATTTTATGCAGGTGTCTTTTAATAAATTGATGTCTTGGAGTTGGATAATCCTTATTAGTTCTTGTTACATCCACTACATGATCAACCAAATAAATGAGCCAAGTGCCTAATGGCAAAGCAATATACCAGGCTTTTGGGGCGTTGATGTTAAAGCAGTATGTTATGGCCAGCATATTACAAATAACCCCACCTACAATATCCAGGCTAAGGTTGCAAAATATTTGATAATATTGCAAAAGCTTATTTAGTATTAATTTCATGCGCAACTACATCACCAAAGTTACTATTTGTTTATGGTTAAGTATATTCATTATTCCATTAAAAATTATAGCACAAGAGAAACCCTATCGTGAACCTGATGGTTTAAACAACTGGTATGTAGAGTTGGGTGGTGCCGCTTTCTTATATTCATTAAACTATGAAAAAATACTATATAAAAGTACCTCACTTGGCTGGGTGGGTAGGGTTGGGGTAGCATATAGTTTTACTGATGGCCGTTTGCTTAATAAAATTGATATGGATAAGGGAGCAGTTTTATCACCATTTACTACATCATTGCTCCTTGGAAGTAGAGAACGAAAAGAAAAGATCGAACTTGGGATTGGATTTACATTGATCAATAAAAGTGCCAACGAGAGGGAAATTGTTCCAACAGCCGCTATAGGATTTAGGGTAATTGAAACCAATAAAGTTTGTTTTAGAATGAGCTATACACCCTTTATTCGTGATGGCAAGTATGAGAGTTGGTTTGGTGTAAGTATCGGAAGAAACTTTTCGGTGAAATAACCAAATAACAAAAGTGATGTACAATAGTTAATTGCACACCACTTTTTATTTATTAAGATTTGCTAATTACCATCGGCCATCGCCATCTAATATATTTCCTAAGCCACCAAGTACACTGCCTTCTTCTTTCCTATTAAATGACGCGTATGACATTAATCTACCTGCAAGGCGACTTATTGGTAATGTTTGAATCCATACTTTTCCCGGACCTGATAAAGCAGCATAAAATACACCCTCCCCACCGAATAAAGTATTTTTAATTCCACCCACAAATTGTATGTCATAATTTACATCGTGCGTAAAAGCCACTATACATCCGGTGTCTACCTTTAGCAATTCCCCTGGTAGTAAGTTACGTTCAATTACATGGCCTCCGCTATGTACAAACGCCAATCCATCACCTTCTAGTTTTTGCATAATAAAACCTTCTCCACCAAACAAGCCTGTACCTAATTTACGTTGAAACTCAATTCCTACACTAACACCTTTTGCTGCACATAAAAACGAATCTTTTTGGCAAATAATTTTACCCCCTAATTGGTATAAATCTAAAGGAATAATTCTTCCTGGATAGGGCGATGCAAAACTTACTTGTTTTTTACCTTGACCAATATTGGTGTAAGCCGTCATAAATAAATTTTCGCCAGTTAATAAACGTTTACCTGCCGAAAATAATTTACCTAAAATGCCGCTTTGTTGTTGGGCACCATCGCCAAAAATTGTTTGCATTTCAATTCCGTTATCCATCATCATAAAGCTGCCTGGCTCTGCAACTACAGTTTCTTGAGGGTCAAGTTCAATTTCAACACATTGCATTTCGTTACCTAAAATGCGATAATCTATTTCGTGATTGCTAATCATAGTGTATGTAATTTATTTTGTAAATATAATTGGGCTTTAATAAAGGCTTGTTTTTTTTACGTAAACGGAAATTTTGGAATATCGTTGGTTATTTGATAGCCTGTAAAATTGTTGCTGTAATGGCAATATCTTAACTCCAAGCCGTTGGTAATAACCAACCGGCTTACACCCAATGATTTGTTGTAAACTGCAGCTTGTAAAAAAGTGCTTTCAGATAGTTGGATATCAGGCGCTTTGCACTCTGCTAGTAAAATGGCTTTACCGGTATTATCATAAACCAATACATCAAACCTTTTTTGCAGGCCATTAACCGTTAACCCTTTTTCCACAGCCATTAATGAAGGTGTACAGCCGCAATGATCTACTAAATAATGCACCAAATGTTGCCTTACCCATTCTTCTGGTGTTAATAGCACATACTTTTTCCGTATGATGTCGAAAATATAATTTCTGTTTTCAACCTTTTTAACCTTAAAATTGTATGTAGGAAAGTTTAGCTGCATTAATAATTCAAAACTAAGTAAATGGCTGCCGAAAATAGCTCAGATTTTAATAAAATACTATCAGGACTTAAAGCAAGAAAATTTGCACCTGTGTATTTTTTGTTTGGTGCAGAGCACTATTACATTGATGAGTTGAGCCATTTTGCTGAGCAAAACATTTTAAACGAAGGGGAGAAAGGTTTTAATCAAGTGGTGTTATACGGCAAAGATAGTGATGTAGCAACCATCATTAACCATGCAAAACGTTTTCCAATGATGGCCGATTACCAGGTTATTATTGTTAAAGAAGCGCAGAACTTAAAAAGTTTAGAAGATTTTGAATCTTATTTTGAAAAGCCTGTACCAAGCACCATTTTGATTATTTGCTACAAAAAAGATAAGTTAGATAAACGCACACGTGTATACAAAACACTAAGTAAACATGTGGTTTTCGAGTCTAAAAAACTATATGATAATGAATTGCCCGCTTGGATAGAGCGCTATTTGAAATTAAAAGGGTTTAGCATCAGTTTACGTAGTGCGGGTTTAATTGCTGATAGCTTAGGTAGCGATTTGGGTAAAATTGCCAACGAGTTAGAAAAATTAATGATTAATAAGGATGGCGATACCCAGATTACTGATACTGATGTAGAGTTAAAAATTGGGATAAGTAAAGAGTTTAATATTTTCGAATTGATGGGAGCAGTGGCGCTTAAAAACAGCGGAAGGGCCATGCACATTGCTCATCATATGGGTAAAAATAAAGATTTTAGCATCATTGCCGCCCTTATTAACATGAATAGTTTCTTTAGTAAAACCTATATGGTGAAACAAAGTAACATTAAAGATCAGGCGCAATTGCAACGTAAGTTTGGCTTAAACTACTATCAAGCAAAAGATTACATGAATGCAGCAACTAGATACAGTACAGATGAACTGGAGCGTTGTATTAGAATTATTCACGAGTACGACTTAAAAAGTAAAGGTCTAAACAATGCATCCGCTTCTCATGATGAATTATTAAAGGAGGTTTTACTCCGGATTCTTTAAATACCTACTCTAAAAATCCAACAATTCTGTTTTACCGTCACGAGGTATAAATTGTGTTTTGCAATGCGCAAAACATAGCTATATTAGCCACCTCTTAATAAGTAAATAATTACAGTATGGGTTCATTTTCTCGAAAAAATATTGACCATTTAATGAAGGAGTCCGAAGGACACCAATTGAAACGTACTTTAGGTGCAGGTAACTTAATTGGTTTAGGCGTTGGGGCAATTATTGGTGCAGGATTATTTGTGCGAACAGCTGCTGCAGCTGCAGAGGCATCAGGTCCGGCAGTAACCTTATCTTTTATTGTTGCTGCAATTGGTTGTGCGTTTGCTGGCATTTGTTATGCTGAGTTTGCTGCCATGATTCCGATTGCTGGAAGTGCTTACGCATATAGTTATGTAACTATGGGCGAATTGGTAGCGTGGATAATCGGTTGGGCTTTAATGATGGAATATGCATTAGGTGCTGCCACTGTTAGTATTGCTTGGAGTGAATACTTGAACAACTTGCTTGGAGGGGCAATTCCATACGAATGGTGTCATAGCCCTTTCGAGAGTTTACACTCAGTAGCTTCTAATAACGTTGCTCAAATTGTAGCTTATAAACCAGAGCTAGCATCTATGATTAAAAATGGTGCTTTAATTTTAAGTGATGAGCAGTTTGCCATGTTACCCCAAAATCTAGTTGGATTGGTATCGATAACTAATGGATATGTAAACCTACCTGCTTTAGCTATTCTTTTTTTAATTACTTTGGTATTAATAAAAGGTACTCAGGAAAGTGCTATGTTTAATGCCATTATCGTATTTATTAAGGTAGCTATAGTATTGTTGTTTATTGCAATAGGTTGGCAATTCATTAAGCCTGAAAATCATATGCCATACCTTATACCTGAGGGCACACCTGGCCACGAAGGTTTCTTTAAATGGGGTTGGGGTGGCGTAGTTGGTGGTGCTGCTATTGTGTTTTTTGCCTTTATTGGTTTTGATGCCGTTAGTACAGCAGCTCAAGAAGCTAAAAATCCGAAACGTGATATGCCAATTGGTATATTAGGCTCATTGGTAATTTGTACCATTTTATATATTTTGTTTGGCCACGTGTTAACGGGTGTTACCAATTGGCAAGAGTTTAAAACAAGCGGCAAAGAGGCTTCTGTTGCTTATACCATTAAAAATTACATGGTAGGTTACGAGTGGTTGGGTACCAGTGTAACAGTGGCTATTTTAGCTGGTTTTAGTTCGGTTATATTGGTGATGTTAATGGGGCAAAGTCGTGTGTTTTTTAGTATGAGCAATGATGGATTAATGCCAAAGGCATTTAGTGAGCTGCACCCTAAATTTAAAACGCCTTATAAGGCTAATATTATCTTATTTGTTTTTGTTGGGCTATTTGCAGCTTTTGTACCTGGCAGTGTGGCAGGAGATTTAACCAGTTTCGGTACTCTATTTGCATTTGTGCTGGTAAGCGCGGGTGTTTGGATAATGCGTGTCAAATCACCTGAAATTGAACGTCCGTTTAAAACACCATTAGTTCCTTTAATTCCTATTTTAGGTATTTTGGTTTGTGCTGGAATGATAGTGGCATTGGATTTCCAAACACTTAAGGTTGCTGTAATTTGGATGATATTTGGTTTGTTGGTTTACTTTGGATATGGCAAACGACACAGCAAATTACACAAGGATAACCAAGCTAAATAAGTTTTGTTATGATGATATAAAAAAAGCCATCGGGTATCCCTCGATGGCTTTTTTATTAAACAAATTTTTTAATATTTATTGAGGCGTTAGCTTCATTGTAAACATAAAAACATCATCAGAATTTGCGCCAACCTGATGTCCTGTTAATGAAAATGAAAGTTCATTATAGAAAGATGAATGGGCAATTTTTAGCTTACGTATATTAATGTCGATGGGCATAATAATACCATTAAATACACATTCCGCATTAATTATTGACTCTTCTTTAGGTAAACTTTGAGCTTGCAATTTTTCGTTGGATTGTTTGTGTAAAAATGTTATCGACCATTCTTTTTTATTAACTGTGGCAAGGTATTGTTCTGCCTCAATTGTTGGTGTAAATTCTTGTATGTTAAACTCCCATTTTATGTTGTTATTCATGTCGAAATTTTGGTGTATGTCATGAATAGATAGTACACAACCATTTTGGTTTTTATTATCGGGATGTAGTTTTAAATCGGCTTTGTAAACTACGGTTTGTGCTATTAG
>JBILPP010000050.1:0-8605 GCA_044373765.1 Bacteroidia bacterium | reverse complement strand
AAAATATTGCCATACAACACCGCGGTTCATCGGGCCAAGGTGCCAAATATGCTATTGTAAATTATGAAACTGCACAAGGCAAATTTCGTGTCTACATTTTTATGAAAGACAGTGGAACTGGCATGTTAGTGCACGAAATGCGTTTCGAAAAAGAATAGTATAAAAATTCAAATCTTAACATGAATTAGTTTATGGAAAATTTATTAAAAAATGCCTTGGTTCAGCAACTCATTGATATTGCTTTTGCAGAGGATATAGGAGAAGGCGATCATACTTCATTAGCTACAATCAGCGCAGATGAAAACGGTAAGTCTATAATAGTAGCTAAAGATAATGGCATTATTGCTGGGTTAACGTTGGTTGAGTACATTTTTAAAAAGGTTGACCCCTCATTGGTTGTAAGACTGCTTAAGACGGATGGTGATGAAATTGCATACGGTGATGTTGTTTTAGAAGTTTCTGGAAGTTCTAGAAGTATGTTAACCGCAGAACGTACTGTTTTAAATTTTATTCAGCGTTTAAGTGGAGTAGCATCTTTAACCGCAAAATATGTAGCTGAGTTAGCTGGATTACATACGCAAATATTGGACACGAGAAAAACTACTCCAGGTATGCGTTTACTCGAAAAATATGCAGTTAAAGTAGGTGGTGGTTCTAATCACCGTATTGGATTGTATGATATGATTTTGGTTAAGGACAACCATGTTGATTTTGCAGGCGGAATAGCCAATGCAATCGCGCGCACTCAAAAGTATTTAAAAGATAATAACATTACCATTAATATTGAAATTGAGACCAGATCAATTGATGAAGTAAATCAAGTATTAGCAATTGGAGGTGTTCACCGTATTATGTTGGATAACTTTTCGCCTGAGTTATTGCGTGAAGCTGTTAAGTTAATAGATGGTCAGTTTGAAACTGAAGCAAGTGGCGGTATTACCCTTCAAACCTTAAGAAGTTATGCAGAGACTGGTGTAGACTTTATTTCATCGGGAGCATTAACACATAGTGTAAAGGCAATGGATTTGAGTATGCGTGCTGTTTAAATCCGCCCTGATCTAGTAAACAAAACACTTCACTTTATTATATAAAAAAAAGCCGACTAATTCTAGTCGGCTTTTTTAATATCTTATTTATTATTTGGTTTTTCTAGGGTCACCCACACGGTCCATCACGCAACGGAAACCAATTGTTGCAGTTGATAAATCCTCGTCTAAATATCTTCTAGAGCCAGGAGTCATCCAATAAGCTCTATCATTCCATGATCCACCTTTATAAACGCGTGCTGTGTTTCTAATTAAACTGGTAACACCGTAATCGTATTTTTGCTCAAAGTCTGAGTATTCTAACTCGTCTTTAAAGCCTATATTGTTTGATTTGCGGTAATTTCTACGTTTTGCGTTTTCAACATCAGTTACATCTCTGTATGGGATGCGACCTAAGCTGTCTTTTTCTGCAACAATGCCATCTGCGTCTGTAACTTTTGTTTTATATACGTTACCACGGAAAGGAGCAAGTTCTTGACCATCTTCCCATGATAAAGGACGATAAACATCCATTGTCCACTCACTTACGTTACCAGCCATGTGAAACAAACCAAAATCGTTAGGTAAATAGTCTTCGTTTTTTACTTGCACGGTATAAAACCCTGCATCATTTAAACGACCAGCAACACCAGCAGCATCACCACGTCCACGCATGTAATTGGCATACATTGTTCCACGGTTTTTCTCTGAATCGCTTCTACGCATGGTTAAACCATCCCAAGGATATATACGTTTTACATCAATGTTTTCATTATATTCAGGAGACATGTAACCATATGCTGCATATTCCCACTCTGCTTCTGTTGGTAGGCGGTAATCAGGTAATAAGATACCATCTTCCATACGTACCTGACGAGTTTTGCCTCCAGGGGCATAATCTTTCAATTCCTTTTTTACCGTTGGAGTGTATAAACCTAGAAGGTATGCTTCCGTATTGAAGTTGTTGTCACCAGTAGTTTTTTGAACATCTAAGTCAATAAAGCCTTCACGTGCCAAAATCATTTCGTTTACACGATCTGTGCGCCAATCAGTATAAGCCTTAGCTTGTAACCAATTTACACCAACTACAGGGTATTCTCTGTAGGCAGGGTGACGTAGGTAATACAATACATAAGGTTCGTTATATGATAGTTTGTTACGCCAAACCAAAGTATCGGGTAGTGCACCACGGTATACTAAAGGGTTGTCAACAAAAACGCGGTTAAGCCAATACAAATATTCTAAGTAATGGAAATTGGTAACCTCTGTTTCATCCATATAAAAACTAGGAACAGATACCCTACGCTTAAGTGCATTACGTTCGAACATTACATCGTTCTCAAAGTTGCCTAAGCTTACTGTACCGCCTTCAATAAACACTAATCCTGGTCCTGTTTCTTGTTCCTGGAATTTTGGTTTTTCAAAGCCGCCCCATTTCTCGTTGTTGTATTGCCAGCCGGTAGTCTCCGACTTAGGTTTTTTACACCCTGTGCCAATAAACACGCTATGGGCTAGTGCTGCTAAAAGAAAAACTTTTGTGGCCTGCTTCATATTTTAATCGTTTTGAAGTATTAATTTTTTCAAATATAACGGAAAATAAATGGAATTATTCCAATATTTATTTAGATTTTTTAGATTAAAGTGCTGGACATGCAATCATTTTAACTCTTGACCTTGGCCTTTTCTTGGGTGTAATCTCAAATGCCAAAGATAATTCATGCGATCCTTGTGTGGCAGTTCGTGCACCAGAAACAGTTACATCATAGCTGTAACCCAATCTGAACTTGGGTAGTTTAAGCCCCAACATAACAATTGCCGCATCAGAATTTTTACTTGTTTGTCTGAACCATAATCCAGCTGTTAAAGCTTGTTTTTTTACATACATACCCAAATTTAATTGGTTGAAATTACGCTGGCTCATGTACAAAATACTTGGTGATAACAACACCCTTTGATCTTCGTTACGCTCTTGTGTTAGTGGAATATTTAAACCTGCGTGCGCTGTATAACGTCTTGGTAGTTTAAACTCTTCCTTCGGGCTGTTTTCATAATAAAATGATTGGTTAGGCTCTGTTAAATTATGGGCCGCAAATCCTACAAAAAAGGTTTCGCTGTATACTACCAATCCAGATCCAAAATTCGGAAATATTCTATTTTGTGATCCTAATGGCTCTTGAGTTGGATAAACAAATCCTAGCCTATCATCAATCTGATCACCAAATCGGAACCTGCTAAAGTCGTAACTTTTTTGCACGAAAGTAGTTTGTACAGCAGCCCTCATTCGCACTTTTCGGCTAAGCTGGGTATAAAAAGAGTAGGATAAGCTGGCTTGATTTGTGGTTAATCTTCCATCTCCCGCAACATCATTTAAAAATGAAACACCTAATCCACCCAATTTATTAATGTGTGCATCAACGCTTGCGTAGGTTGTTTTAAAATTATTGGAAACACCTATGTATTGGTCTCGATATGCTGCATTAAACCGAATATTTCCACTGGCTCCTGTTAATGCTGGATTTGTGTATAGCGGCACAGCATAAAACTGACTGAACTGTGGGTCCTGAGCCAATAAGCTGGTTGTGAAAACTATACCCGTCAATAATATTATTAAGCTACGAAAAAAAAGCATAAATGCATGTATAAGCTATACAAATGTAACCAAAAAGTTTACAATTAAAACTCTGGACAACGAATAGCGCGAATTGATTTTTTGGGGATTCGTTTTCTTAACTCAAATGAAAGAGAGACTTCATGAGATGCCCTTGCTCCTGGTCGGGCATTTGATACCGTGGCATCATATGAATATCCTATACGGAGTTTTTCCCTTCTTAGCCCAAGTAAAACAATAAGTGCATCAGAATTTGCTGTTGTTTGACGGAAATAGCCCCCGATGATGTAAGATCCTTTGTTATAATACATTCCTAAATTCAATTCAGAGAAATCTCCTTGCTGCATGTAAATTACATTAGGTGATAAACTAATGTTGTTTTTGTTTGATCTCTTATCGGTTGGTCTTAATGGAATTTGTGCCCCAGCATGGACGGTAATTTTCCTAAGAATTATATTTTTATTTTGATAAGTATTCCAAAACTTCTGGCTTGGTTCTGTTAGGTTATGCACTGCAAACCCTCCATATACATAACGTGTATAACCTATAAAGCCTGCTGCAAAATTAGGTATAGTAATAGCAGGATTAGGTGGCGTTTCGCCTGAAACGGGCTTAACAATACCGTATTGTTTAAGTATTTGATCACCCCACGTAAAGTTGCCAAAGTCGAGTGTCTTTTGCATCATGGTGGCTTGAACGCTTGCCCTTATTGTAAAGTTTCTGTTTACTGGTATTTGATAAGAGTACGCACCTGAAACACCCGTGGTGGTAAGCAATCCCACACCCGCTTGATCTCTTGTTACCATAATGCCTATTCCACCATTAATTACATCGTAATGTTCATCAAATGATGCTGACATAGTGGTAAATGTACCTGCTATACTACTCCACTGGTTACGTGCATTTGTAACTATTCTACCATGGTTGGTACTTCCTGCAAAAGCTGGATTAATGTACATGGGATTGGCATAAAATTGAGAAAAGTGTGGGTCCTGCGCAAACAGATCGCTTTTCGCAACAATTATTATAACCATATATAAAAATAACTTCCTTTTTGCCGAAAGTGATAATTTCATTTTTGTGATTAACATTTTTGTCCATCAAAGCAACTCTAATATTGCTTCAATTAACTAGCCCCCCTTTATGTTTTACATGCTTATTTTTTCCGTTTTTTGGGAATAAACATATAATTAATTTCATTTGTTAACGTTAAGTTTCGCAACTAATGCATTTTTCAATTATAAATAATTTGTAAACTTTTATGCAATTTTTATTGCCTCGTGTCAAAATATTTTCTGTATTTTTTTTATTTACAATCCTTTTTATGTCTAATTTAAGTGCAGCGATACTTCGTTTTCAGCGCAATATAAATTGGATTGAAGAAAAAAATATTACCAAAGGGGAGCAAGTTTTTTCTGATTTTATTTCGTTTAAAGATGCTCAATTAATTCAAAATACGCATTGGCATCCCTATTTTAGTGAAGTTTTTCGACTTAATTCGGCAGCAACAAACATCCGTATCAACATTCAAAAAGTTATTTCTAGCAATTTAAACAATAAGTATCAAATTCAAAACCAAGATTTCCTCAAAAACATTAAAGATTATGATAAACAAATCACACTTGGTACTGAAGGCGGGAAAAGTGTTGTAGGCTTAACTTTCTTGCCAATTTCTTTCGATGCATCGGCAAATCGTTATTTTACCATTACTTCATTTGAAGTTGAAATTACATATGATTTGGCACCCAGCCTGAGTTCATTGTTAAATAAAAAGGGGTTTGTCACTAATTCGGTTTTGGCTTTTGGTGATTGGTATAAGGTCGCTGTATTAAAAACAGGCTTTCATAAATTGGACCGTAACTTTTTTCAGGCAAATGGAATTAATATTTCTGGTATTGACCCAAAAACCATTAAAATATACGGCAATGGTCCCGGCTTGCTTTCTCAGGCGAGTTCTTTAGTACGTGCTGATGATTTGGTAGAGAATGCCATTTTAGTTGTTGGCGAAAATGATGGCGTTTTCGATGTTGGTGATTATGTGTTGTTTTATGGGAAGTCTCAATTGGATGTTTGGAAGCAAAACGGTTCTTTCATAGGAAGAGAAAAGAATATTTACTCAGATACTACTTATTATTTTATTACTTTTAATCAAGGAAATGGAAAACGCATAACTAAACAATCATCTTTGCCTACAGTTGTAAATTCACAAAGTCATCATATTTATTGTCATTCGCATGAACTTGATGTTTTAAACTACGGTAGAAGTGGAAGGCAGTTTTTAGGCGAGGCTTTTGATAGAGTACCTTCACAAAATTTTTCTTTTTATATTGATGGACATAATCCAAACGATTCGATAATTATTAAATCAGTTGTTGCCTCGCGCTCATTAATTACCACATCAAACTTTAATGTAAGTGCAAACAATAACTTTTTATTCGCCCACAGTAATATCCCTACCGTTGGTACAAATTATGATGGTTATTACTATCGAACTAATGGCCCATTGGTAGGTGCTTTTTATTCAACAACACCTGTTGTAAATATAAATTACAGATACGATAATCCTCCAGGAGGGGCAATTGGGTGGTTAGATTACTTTGAAATTAATGCAAAGTCAAATTTGACTTGGTTTGGTAGTCAAGTGCTTTACCGATTTATGACTAACACAACTCCAGGAGCTACGCGTTATACAGTAAAAGCATCCCCCACCTCTACGCGCATTTTTAATTTAAGTGATTTGATGAATATTCAAGAGGTAATTGTTGATCATAATGGGACAGATGCATCTTTTGTATACAACACTACAGCATACACAGAGTTTGCTGGAATTAGTGATGCCTCATCTTATTGGGTGCCCATGATGGTGGGTAAAATAAGCAATCAAAATTTACATGCATTAACACAAAGTGATGCCATATACATAACGCCAGGCTTATTTTTATCTGAAGCGAATAGGCTTGCTGCCTTCCATCAAAAAAATGGGATAAAAATTCATGTGGTTAATGTGAATGATATTTATAATGAATTTTCGAGCGGTAGCCAGGATGTAACCGCCATCCGTGATTTTTTAAGAATGTTCTATACCCGCGGTACATCTCCAAATGATAGGGTAAAATATGTCACCTTGTTTGGTCGTGCATCCTACGATTATAAATATAGGGTTAAGGGCAATACCAATTTTATTCCTACCTATCAGAGTGCATCTACCGAATCCCCAATACTATCCTACTGCAGTGACGATTATTATGGTTTCCTTGATGATAACGAGGGCTTGTGGGATAGTGGTTCCGATCCTAAAGAATTTCTTGATTTAGGTATTGGTCGCTTACCAATTTCTAATGCCATTGAAGCAAGAAATGCAGTTGATAAAATTATTAATTATCACCAATCTGATAAAATGGCAGATTGGAGAAATAAAATTGTATTTGTTTCGGATGATGAAGATTATAATATTCATCAGAATGATGCCAACAATATGGCCAATAATGTAACCTCAAGGTTTAAAAATTACAACATTGAAAAAATATGGATTGATGCTTATCGTGAAGAGGTAGTGGCTGGAGGGCAAAGAAATCCCAGTGCTCAAAAGGCAATAGTAGATGCGGTGCAAAAGGGTTGTTTTGTAATTAATTACACCGGCCATGGAGGTGAATTAGGTTGGGCTGCAGAACGTATTTTAACCATTGAAGACATAAATGGATGGAGCAACCGAGATAGATTACCTTTGTTTGTAACAGCAACATGCGAGTTTAGCAGGTTTGATGATCCGGTAAGGGTTTCGGCAGGGGAGTTAACTTTTTTAAACACACAAGGTGGTTCCATTGCATTATTTACAACAGTGCGTTTGGTTAATGCTTTTTCAAATACAATGCTTAATACTTACTTCTACAATAGGATTGGTTTAGACTCTACATCAAAACAAGACCCAAGACCACTTGGCGAAATTATGCGTTTAACTAAAAATGATTACTTACCTAATGATAAAAATGAACGTAATTTTACACTTTTAGGAGATGCTGTTATGTATTTGTCATATCCAAAATATAATGTAGTTACATCATCAATTAATAATAAGTTAATAGCTGATGTTACGGATACGCTTAAGGCTCTTTCTAAAGTAACTGTTACTGGTAAGATTACAGATTTATCGGGCAATACACTCAGCAATTACAATGGGCAAATGTTTTCAACGGTATACGATAAAGCTTCTACGTATCAAACATTGGTAAATAATTCGGAGTCGGCACCTGCGTTACAATTTAATATGCAGAATAACATTATCTATAGTGGAAGCGCCTCCGTTATAAATGGTCTTTTTACCTTTTCATTTATTGTACCCAAAGATATATCTTATCAATTGGGAAGAGGTAAAATATCATATTACGCAACAAATTTGGTTGATGATGCCAACGGAAATAACGAGAACTTTGTTGTTGGCGGAACCGCTGATTCGGTAGCAATAGATGGGGTAGGACCTACTGTTAAACTTTACATGGATGATGATAAGTTTGTTTTTGGTGGATTAACCAATGAGAATCCGTTGTTTATTGCGAAGTTGTTTGATGAGAATGGTATCAATACAATAGGACGAGGAATAGGCAGAGAACTTACTTTAATTATTGATGGCGATAACAGCAAATCTGTATCGGTTAATGATTATTACAAAGCTAAAATAAATAGCTATCAGGAAGGAGAAATCCGTTATCCATTAAAAAACATTTCATCAGGCAAACATACGGCAACGTTAAAGTCTTACGATACCCATAACAATTTTAGCGAAACCTCAACGGAGTTTATAGTATCTTCAAATGAAAAACTGGCACTACAATATCTATTGAATTACCCGAATCCATTTAGTACAAATACCACATTTCATTTTGACCATAATAAAGCAGGAGAATACTTAACTGTAATCATTTACGTTTATACGGTTAGTGGTAAATTAGCTAAAACACTTACCACCCAAATAACA